>CAZDGZ010000028.1:0-19441 GCA_964505165.1 uncultured Anaerolineaceae bacterium
CGGCGCTATTCCTCGAATCGCCCGGCATCTTGAAGGCTCAGCCACGTCGCGGCGGAAAACCCACCTCCCGCCCTGTAAAAAAGAAGAAAAAGTCACCCAGTTCCTAAAGGGGGCGTTTTTTCAGGACTGCCTCGCGACAGGTTCGGGAGATTCAACACGGCGTTGAAATCCCCCTGCGAAGAAGTCTCAGGGTATAATCCCCCCGCTATGAACGAAGGGACCTCTGCAAATCGTCAAATTGCGCGCGCCGCCGGCTTGGTGATGCTCGCGTTTCTTTTCAGCCAAACTGCCGGGCTGGTTCGACGCATTCTCGTCGCGAACGCGTTCGGCGCAGGGATGGAGATGGACGCGTTCCTCGCGGCAAACCGTATGGCGGAACTTCTCTTCAATCTCGTCGCAGGCGGCGCGCTGGGGTCGGCGTTCATCCCTACGTTCACGGAATATCTCGCCAAAGACGATAAACGCGGCGCATGGGAACTCGCCTCCGCCGTCGCAAATCTCGTCCTTCTGACGCTAAGTCTACTTGCCGCGCTGGCAGCAATTTTCGCGCCCCAAATCGTCCGATATGCTCTCGCCCCAGGATTCGCCGCCGAACCCGCCAAAGAGGCGCTCACAATTTCTCTTCTGCGAATACAAATGATTTCCGCCGTCATCTTCGGGCTGAGCGGGCTGGTGATGGGGATTCTCAACTCGCATCAAATTTTTCTCATCCCCGCGCTGACGCCCTCGATGTACCAATTAGGGATGATTTTCGGCGTGCTGGTCCTCGCGCCGCACATGGGAATTTACGGTCTGGCATGGGGAGTCGTTCTCGGGGCATCGCTTCATCTCTTGCTGCAACTTCCGATTTTATTCAAACAGCACGGACGATATTTCCCCATTCTCGGATTGCACCTCCCCGGCGTGCGCGAGGTCATCCGGCTGATGATTCCTCGTCTGCTCGGAATCGCCATCGTACAGTTGAATTTCCTCGTCAACATCTGGCTTGCCTCCCGCATGCCCGACGGAAGCGTCGCGGGACTTTCATACGGATTCTCGCTGATGCTGATGGCGGAAATCGCTATCGCGCAATCCATCGCAACCGCCGCGATGCCTACCCTCGCGGAGCAATACGCGTTGGGGAAAATAGACGAATTGCGGCATTCCCTCGCGGCAAGTTTACGCGGCGCGCTCTTCCTCGCAATTCCGGCAGCGGTCGGGTTAATCCTCCTGCGAAAGCCCATCATCAGGCTTCTCTACCAACACGGCGAATTCGACGCGCACGCGACGGAATTGGTCGCGTGGGCGCTGCTTTGGTACGCGGCAGGGCTGGCAGGTCATTCGGTCGTGGAAATCCTCGCGCGCGCATTCTACGCGCTCCACGATACGAAGACTCCCGTCTTCGTGGGCGGCGCAGCGATGACGCTCAATGTCGCGTTCAGTTTCTGGTTTACCGCGTTATTTTCCCGCTGGGGATGGATGCCGCACGGCGGACTGGCGCTCGCGAATTCGCTGGCGACCTTCCTCGAAATGGGAGGATTACTCTATCTCATGCGCCGCCGCCTGCACGGACTAAACGAGAAGGCGCTTCTCCTCGGAACGGGAAAAGCCCTCCTCGCCGCGTTGGGGATGGGAATCGGTCTCTGGGTCTGGATGAACGCGGAGGCGGAGTCCGCCTCGTGGATTCTCGCCCTCGGAGGAATCTTTTTTGGCGGAATCCTCTACGGGGCAGGGCTTTGGCTGCTCCGAGTTCCCGAACTCAATACGCTGTGGCACTTCTTGAAGGCGCGCTTGCAGCGCTAATCCCCCAGCAATCCGCTGAGTAAATCCGCCGCCGCGCCCAACGCGCCTTCTCCTTCGAGAAGCGCATCAATCTGCGCGCCAAAGGGGGAAGGAAGTTTTTCCTTGACGTAATCCAGCACCAATTTGACGACAACCGCCGCCTCTTTTTTGTTGAGACTCGTTTTCTCTACCACAAGGTCAATCAATTCGTCCATTAGAAGTCCTTTCTCGTCAAATTATCGCCACGCAAACCACAACAACTGCGTCACGACCAAACCCAAAACGATACCGCCAAGCGCCTCCAGCGGCGTATGCCCCAACACTTCCCGCAAATCTTCTTCCGAAATCGTATGCCCGGAAAGAAGTTCCTCGACCAAAATGTTGATTTTATGCGCCTGCATCCCCGCCTGCCTGCGGATTCCCGTCGCATCGTAGACGATAATCATCGTAATCGCGACCGCGAGAGCAAAGAGCGGCGAGTCGAATCCGACATAAAGCCCAATGCCGTGAGTCGCAGCGGTCATCAACGCGGAATGCGAACTCGGCATCCCGCCGGCGGTAAAGAGAAGCGCCCAATTCCATTTTCCGCTCGAAAGGTATTCCAGCGGTACTTTGAGAATTTGAGCAAGTTCCCACGCGATAAGAGCGCTCCACAAAACGGGATTATGAAAAATCGCCCAATGAGACATGGTTACGCATCCAGAAAATCGGTTATTTCACCGTCTTCCGTCAATTGCCGCACCTTCAATTCAGCGGCATCCAGCAGCGCCATACAGCGGCGCGCGAGGGCTTGTCCCCGCTCGAAAAGAGCAAGAGATTCTTCGAGTGGACGCTGCTCATTTTCCAAAGTTTCGACAATCTCCTGCAGCGCCGCTACGGCTTCTTCGAAAGACAAATTTTCCACTTTTTTCATACAGTTTCCTCAGAAGGAGAATCTTCCACGCGGGCGCGGAAAGCGCCATCATGGAGTTGGACGGAAAGAGAATCTCCCGGCGCCGCGTCTTTTGCGGATGCGAGGAGCGCGCCGTCTTCCCGTGTGACGATAGCATAGCCTCGCGCGAGGACGGCAGCCGGATTCAGCGCGTTCAGCCGCTTCTGCAGGGAGGCCGCTTCCGCCGCAACCAAATTCAGACGATTCCGAACCGAAAATTCGACGCGGCGGAGGAGGTCATCCACGCGTTGGCGCTCGCGCTCGATTCGGCGTATCGGAGAAACGACCCGAAGCCTGTCTCGCAGCGAAGCCAGCGATACGCGCCACGCGTCGAAACGGGAACGCATCGCGGCATCCAGACGTTCTTGCGATTTTGCCACATAGAGACGCAACTCCTCCAGCGGAATCGGGGAGGCGAGTTCTGCGGCAGCAGTGGGCGTCGGGGCGCGTACATCCGCCGCGAAATCCGCGAGGGTGAAATCCGTTTCGTGTCCCACGCCGGAAATCACAGGGACGGGAGACTCCGCAACCGCGCGGACGAGGGCTTCATCGTTGAAAGCCCACAAATCTTCAATCGAGCCGCCGCCCCGCGCGAGGAGAATCACATCGAGCGGCGGAGTCAACGCGGCAAGACGATGCAGCGCATGCACCAACGCGGCGGGCGCGTCCTCGCCCTGAACAAGGGAGGGCGCGAGAAAGACCTCCGCGAGAGGATAACGCCGCCGCAAGGTATGGAGCATATCGCGCAGCGCCGCCCCCGTCGCCGAGGTGACGATTCCAATTCGGCGAGGCAACTGCGGAAGAGGACGCTTTCGCGCCTCGTCGAACAACCCCTCCGCCTCCAGAGCATCTTTCAAACGGAGAAATTCCTGATACAAAGACCCCGCGCCCAACGGACGGAGGTCATCCACATAAAGTTGATATTGCCCGCCCGCGTCATATACGCTGATATGCCCATGCGCTTCCACCGCCATGCCATCGCGGAGAGGCATCGAAAGCCGCGATACATTCGAGCGCCACATTACGCAACGCAGCGCGGCGGATTCATCTTTGAGGGTGAAATACAAATGCCCCGAACGCGGCTGCGAAAAATTGGATACCTCCCCCTCCACCCATACATCCCGAAGATTCTCGTCCTTTTCGAGCGCAGCGCGCACCTGCCGCGTCACTTCCGTGACAGTCCAATGGCGAGCAGAAAAAAGAGTCATCTGGTTCATCGTTGCGTGGAGGATACTCCACCGCGCGGCGGCTGTCAACTATTCCCGCCCTCCCGAATCTCTGCTACAATGAGCGGGTCAAATCCCTCTTTTACGGACAATATCTCATGAAACGTCTATGGACTCCCTGGCGGATGAAATACATCGCCGAACATCGAAAAGAACCGGGATGCGTTTTCTGCAATGTACAAAAACAAGAAGACAGTGCAGAAAATCTCATCGTTTTTCGCGGCTCACACGCATTCGTCATTCTCAATCGCTATCCCTACACCAGCGGGCATCTTCTGATTGTGCCGTATGAACACCATTCCACGCTCGAAGTGCTTTCTCCCGACACCCGCGCGGAGATGATGGAACTCGTCACGCAAGCGATGCGCGTTCTACGCGAGGAATATCATCCGCAAGGATTCAACATGGGCGCGAATATCGGCGCTCTGGCAGGCGCGGGGATCGCGGAGCATGTACATCTTCACGTCGTCCCGCGTTGGGGAGGAGATGCAAATTTCATGAGCGTCGTTGCGGAAACACGTCTAATCCCGGAGGATTTGGATACGACGTACCAACGGGTTCGAGAAATGTGGGAAAAGTTGGATATCACTGCAAGACGCTGAACGCGGCGAAGCAATGCCCTTTTCCTAAAGAAAAATCTCCAGCGAATCTTGCGAAAACGAATCCCAGTGGAAGCGCAAAACGCGCCGCCCGCGAGAAGACAAAGCATCGAAATCGCCAAGCGCCTGCCCCAAAAGCAGCGTTCCGAAGGAAATACCCTGCGAGGGGATGTCGAAATCACGCGCGGGGTCGGCGGTGAGAATCAGGAAAAGCCCGTTCTCCACGCCGCCTTTATGCAATTGCCCTGTGGAATGTAAATATCTCGGACCAAAGCCCGACACCACCGCGCATCCCGTTTTGCGGCGAATCGCCTCGCGAAACGCGCGAAGCGCAGCGGCGGTACTCTCGTTACGCGGCAAAAACGCGTTGATTGCCACATAATCCACGCCCGCGCGCGCCTGAGAGAGGAAGGCATCCAAAATTTCGCTCGCGGAGCCGCCTTCGAGAGGAGAATCCGCATACACGCGGAGACCGTTGCCCGTCCAAAACGGAGAGGGTTCTTCCAGCGCGCCATGCGCCCGAAACGCGGCAATCTGCGCTTTCGCGCGGGTTTTGGCATCCTGCACATCCGGCTGGTCGAAGGGATTGACCCCCAGCACCGCGCACGCGGCGGCGGTTGCCATCTCCCAGCGATACATTTCCGCGCCCAAATCATAAGGGTCGCGCATGTCGAAGGTCAGCACAGGATGTCCCGCCGCAAGAAGCGCGTCCATAGCGGAATCATGCTGCCCTCCCGCGCGGAAGTAGACGAAAATTCTATCCCCGGCGTAAGAATCAGGGGGCGCGGGATTCTCTCCCGTTACCGGCACAATCCCCTTTCCATCCTTTCCAGAAGATTCAGCAATCAACTGCTCCAGCCAATCCCCAAAAGAGTCGAAAGGCGGGTCGGCGAAAATCGTGACCTTGTCGCGCCCGTGCAACGCGGCTTCTCCCAACACCGCGCCCAATGCCATGCCGGGATTTCGCGAAACCGGGACATCCGGCAAGCACTGCGCGCGCATCCACGCCGCACGGCTCAAAAGGCGCGCCGTATCCACGCCCATCAACGCGGCAGGGACCAGCCCAAACGCGGAGAGCGCGGAATAACGTCCGCCCACCTTCGGGTTCGCGAGGAAAATATCACGGAAGCCGCGTTCGCGCGCCAATGTCTCCAGCGGAGAGCCTGAATCGGTAATCGCGAGGAAGCGGGAGCCATCGCCATCGCTCAAAGCCCAGAAATAATCCAAATTGGCAAGAACCTCTGCCGTCGAGCCGGATTTACTCGCCACCACATACACCGTCGTCGAGGGAGGAAACGCGTCCGCCGCCGCCGCAACTTCTTCGGGATTCACGCTGTCGAGAACGGCAAAATTCCCCGCGCCGCGAACCGTCTCGAAGACACGGCTGAACACTTCCGGCGCGAGGGAGGAGCCGCCCATTCCAATCAACAAAACAGAATCCGCCGAAACGGGAGGCAATTTCTCAGGAGGAGAAACCGGCAAATCCAGCCAGCCGAGGCGGATTCGGATTTCCTCCTGCCCCGCCGCGTCGGAGGTCCAAAACGCGGGATTCGGCTCCCAAACCTGACGCGCCGCGTCGCGCTCGCCCCAATCCTGAATCCGTTTCGCGACAAAATCCGCAAGCCCCGCGAGGCGCGCGACGGAATCCGCGCGGCGGCGTTCGATGGTTGCGAGGAGGTCGGTAAACGCGTCGGCAAATTTCTGTACGCCCTCCGCCTCCAATTCGTCGGTAATGCGCGCCAAGTCCACGCCATGCTCCCGCAGCGCGTCGAGGGTTGCGCGGGCCTCTTCGACTCCGCGCGTCAGCGTCTCCGCGACTTTGCCATGCTCCTTGAACGCGAAAAGCGTCTTCGGCGGAATCGTACTGACCGTCTGCGCGCCGATGAGTTCATCCACATACAACGTATCGGGATACGCGGGATTCTTCGTACTCGTCGAAGCCCAAAGGGGACGCTGCACCCGCGCGCCCGCCGCCTTCAAACGCGCGAAGCGCTCGCCGCCGAAGACCTCCAAGAAAGTTTGGTAGGCAAGTTTGGTATTCGCGACGGCGGCTTTTCCGCGCAGCGGAGAGTCCTTCGGCAGAAGCGCGTCCACTTTGGTATCCAGCCGCGAGACAAAAAACGACGCGACAGACGCCACGCGAGAGAGATTCTTCCCGGCATCGAGACGCGCTTCGAGGGCGGAGAGATACGCGTCCATGACCTCGCGGTATCGCTCGATGGAAAAGATGAGGGTGACATTGATGTTGATTCCCCGCGTCAACGCGTCGCGTATCGCAGGGAGTCCTTCTTTCGTCGCGGGAATCTTTATCATCAGATTCGGACGGTTCACGCGTTCCCACAACTCCGCCGCTTGCTTCAGCGTAGCCTCGGTTTCGCGCGCCAAATATGGACTGACTTCGAGAGAGACGTAGCCGTCACCGCCATCGCTTTCCTCGTAAAGCGGCAAAAACAACTCACATGCCGCCTGAATATCTTCGACGGCAAGACGCCAGAAAATTTTCTCCGCATCCCATCCTGCCCACGCCAGAGGCAGAAGCGCAGAGTCATACTCTCCAGATTTCGCGATAGCATTGTTGAATATCGAGGGATTGGAGGTGACACCGCGAATATCGCCGCGTGCAATCATCGCGGCAAGGTCGCCGTTTTCCAGCAAGCGGCGCTCGATGTTGTCGTACCAGACAGATTGTCCAAAAGAAAAAAGGTCTCGAAGAGGGTTGGTCATACGAAATACTCCATCAGGACAAATTTTTGCGAAGGGAATCTCCGCCGTCGAATTCCGAGAGAAGGGCATAAACCTGAACAGGACGGCTTTTGCCGCGCAACTTTACGGGAGGCATCGGTTCGGCGGCAAAAGACATCGCCCGCGCGGCTTGTTTCACCGTTTCCGCGCTGAGGAGGATTCCGCGCGGGTGAGAGAGGGCATCGCTTACCCCTGTTCGATTCTGCGAACTTTTTCAACGCGTCGAGCGTGACGCGATTCGCCAGGGTCGTTCCCGATGAAACGAGCCTGCAAGAACGCCGTGACGATTTCTTTCGCGAGTTCCACGCCAATGATACGCGCCCCCATACAAAGGACGTTCATATCGTCATGCTCTACGCCCTGATGCGCGGAATAGGTATCGTGACAAACCGCGGCATACACCCCCTTCATTTTATTCGCGGCGATAGACGCGCCCACGCCGGAGCCGCACATCAGCACCCCGCGTTCGGCTTCGCCCCGCTGAATCGCGCGTCCAAGTTTCTCCGCGTAATCGGGATAGTCCACGCTTTCGGGGCTGTTCGTCCCCAAATCCAGCGCGTCGTGTCCCAACGCGCGGATAGTTTCGAGGACAGTCTCTTTGAGGGGATACCCCCCGTGATCACAAGCAACAGCAATTTTCATAATCGGGTACACAGGTGAGAAATCGAAGGATAAAAGACATTACGCCGCGAGCAATGTTCTGGCTATGCGAAGAACGTTCTCTACGGTAAAGCCATATTGCTCGAAGACGACATTTCCGGGCGCGGACGCGCCGAAAGTTTCGATGGAGAGAATCGCGCCTTTGCTGCCAACATATTTCCGCCAGCCCTGCGCGACGCCCGCCTCCACCGCGACGCGTGCGGTCACATCGGGAGGCAGCACCTCCGCGCGGTAGGCGTCCTCCTGCGCGTCGAATAATTCCCACGAGGGGAACGAAACAACGCGGACCGCGATCCCTTCCGCCGCAAGACGCTCCGCCGCATCCAACGTCAGCGAAACCTCCGAACCGGAGGCCATCAAAATCACATCCGGCGCGCCGCCGAACTCGCGCAGGACATACGCGCCGCGCGAAACCGGAGGCAGGGAATCGGTCACGAGAGGAAGATTCTGCCGCGAGAGAATGAGCGCGGTCGGGCCGGTTTCGTTCTCCACCGCGACCTGCCATGCCGCAGCCGTTTCGTTCGCGTCCGCCGGACGAAGAACCGTCAGGTTCGGGATAGCGCGCAGCGCCGCGAGATGCTCCACCGGCTGATGAGTAGGACCATCTTCTCCAACGCCGATGCTGTCGTGCGTGAAAATCCACACCGTCCGCAATCTGGACAAAGCCGCCACACGCAGCGCGCCGCGAAGATAATCCGAAAAGACGAGGAAGGGCGCGGCGTAAGGCAGAATGCCGCCATGATACGCCATCCCGTTTATTGCCGCCGCCATCGCGTGTTCCCGGACGCCGAAATGGAGGTTGCGTCCCGAAGGCGTTTCAGGCGAAAAGGCTTCATACGCGTTCAGCCACGTTTTATTCGATGACGCCAAATCCGCAGAACCACCCATCAACTCCGGCAAAGTGTCCGCGAGGGCGTTGAGCGTTTTTCCAGAGGCCGCGCGCGTGGAAATCGGAGACTGCGACGCGGCAAATGACGGCAACGCCTTCTCCCATCCTTCGGGAAGCGTCCCCTCCATGCGGCGGCGAAACTCCGCTGCCAAATCGGGATACGCCGCGCTGTACTTATCGAAACGGGCATTCCATTCGGATTCCATCTTTTCGCCGCGTGCGCGCGCCTCGCGGAAAAAGGCGAGAGTCTCTTCGGGGACGTAAAACCGGGAATCCGCGTCCCAGCCGAGGGCTTTTTTCGCCGCGGCCAACTCTTCGTCTCCCGGGGGTTCGCCGTGCGCTTTCGGAGTATCCTGCTTGTGCGGCATCCCGTAGCCGATATGCGTCCGGCAGAGAATCAGCGAGGGACGCGAATCCGCTTTGGCATCCTGTATCGCCGCGTCGAGAGCCTCCACATCGTTGCCATCGTCCACGCGTATCACCTGCCATCCATAAGCAGCAAAACGCGCCGCGCGGTCTTCGGTGAACGCAACGCCGGTTTCTCCTTCAATGGAAATGTGGTTATCGTTGTAGAGATAAATCAATTTTCCGAGTTGCAAATGCCCGGCGAGGGACGCGGCTTCGGAGGCGACGCCCTCCATCAAATCCCCATCGGTGACAATGGCGTAGACATAATGATTCACAATCTCGTGTTCGGGACGGTTGAAAATTGCCGCGAGGTGCGATTCCGCAATGGCCATCCCCACGCCGTTGGCAAATCCCTGACCGAGAGGACCCGTCGTCGTCTCGACCCCAGGGGTCAATCCATATTCGGGATGTCCGGGGGTGCGGCTTCCCCACTGGCGAAAACGCTTCAACTCGTCCAGCGAGAGGTCGTAGCCCGTCAAATAAAGAAGCGCGTAGAGAAGCGCGGAGCCGTGACCGCCGGAAAGGATGAAGCGGTCTCGATTCGCCCATCGAGGGTTCGAGGGATTGTGTCGAAGGTGGCGCGTCCAAATCGTGTATGCCATCGCCGCCGCGCCCATCGGCAGTCCGGGATGCCCGGACCTGGCTTGCTGCACCATATCCGCAGCGAGAAAGCGAATCGTGTTGAGTCGGGTTTGAAGGGTATCGTTCATCGGTTTTCCTGAATTCTAAAGAGTGGGGGTATTGTACCGTGAAATGAGGGAAGAATCGCCTTGCGAAAGCAATTTTTCTTTCCGCGCGAAAAATCAAAAACAACGTCATGTTTTTTATAGGTAAAATGTCCTCTCCCCCGCGTTCGTTCTATGATATACTCCAAAAAATCAGATTAATCGAATTGTTCAACTCTATGGCATCCCGCGAACGAGTATCTTCCACCTCCCTTTCCGAATTCCTGCAATATCTTGCCGCGCATAAAAGCGATGGCGGCGAGCGGCTTCCGGCGTTGAAAGAATTGAGCCAAGAGCTGCACATCAGCGTCGCCGCGCTTCGTGAACAGTTGGAGGTCGCACGCGCGCTCGGACTTGTGGAAGTCCGTCCGCGAAAGGGGACGCGGCGGCTTCCCTACGCGTTTACGCCCGCTGTTCGGCAAAGTCTAAGTTACGCGCTTGCCCTCGACGAATCCTACTTCCAGACCTACGCCGACTTGCGGAATCACCTCGAAGCGGCGTATTTCCACGAAGCGGTCGAGCGGCTCACAGAGGAGGACAAACAGGAATTGCAAGTTCTTATCGAAAAGGCGTGGAAAAAACTTCGCGGGACGCCCATCCAAATTCCCCACAACGAACACCGACAACTTCATCTGATTATCTACCGACGCATCGAGAATCCCTTTGTCACCGGGCTGCTGGAAGCCTACTGGGAAGCCTACGAAGCGGTCGGGCTGGATGTATTCACCGGCTACGAATACCTCCAGGAAGTCTGGCAATATCACACCGATATTGTCGAAGCCATTACTCAAGGCGATTATGAAGCCGGCTACAAGGCGTTGATAGAACATACCGATTTGATTTACCATCGCCCGACGGCTTCCGAATAGCAATTCACTCACAATCGAGGAGACCTATGTCCGAAAAAATTATTAACGATTTCTCGATTACCGTTGGCACTGTCAACGGTTCGGGCAGCCAGACATCGAACCTTACGATTCTGCGCGCCCTGTTCAAGATGGGCATTCCCGTTTCCGGCAAAAACCTGTTCCCTTCCAACATTCAGGGATTGCCGACTTGGTACACCATCCGCGTCAGCAAAGATGGATACACTGCCCGTCGAGCCGAACATGAAATCGTCATCGCGATGAATGCGGCATCTTTCGAGAAAGACCTCGCCGAAGTCCTCCCCGGCGGGATTTTCCTCTACAACCAAAGCATCAAAAAGCCCATCGAACGCGACGACATCACCCTCTACCCGATGGATGTCAACGGCATCCTGAGGGCGCAAGAGGTGCCCTCCAATTTGAAGACGATGGTCGCCAACATGGTCTACGTCGGCGTGCTGGCAGAACTCATCGGAATCGATATGGAAAAAATCCAGCAGGCGCTGGACTTCCACTTCAAAGGCAAAGAAAAACCCATCGCAATCAACATGGGCGTCATCCGCGCTGCTGCAGAATGGGCTGCGGAAAATCTCGAAAAGAAAGACCCCTACTATGTAGAGCCGATGGATGAGACGAAAGATCTCATTATGACCGACGGCAACACCGCCGCCGCGCTCGGCTCCATCTACGGCGGCGTTCAGTTCGTGGGCTGGTATCCCATCACACCGGCGACTTCGCTCGTCGAGACGATGAACAAATACCTCCCCAAACTCCGCAACACCGAAGACGGGAAACAAACCTACCTCGTCGTCCAGGCGGAAGACGAACTCGCCGCCGTCGGAATGGCAATCGGCGCAGGATGGGCCGGGCTTCGTGCGATGACCTCCACCTCCGGCCCCGGCATCAGTTTGATGGCGGAATACCTCGGGCTGGCGTATTACGCCGAAATCCCGGTCGTCGTCTGGAATGTCCAACGCGTCGGCCCCAGCACCGGATTGCCCACCCGCACCGCGCAAGGCGATTTGACCCTCACCTACTTCCTCAGTCACGGCGACACTCAGCACATCATCCTGCTCCCCGGCTCGGTGAGCGAGATTTTCGAATTCGGCTGGAAAGCCTTCGATATCGCGGAACGGATGCAAGCCCCCGTCTTCATCATCAGCGATTTGGACTTCGGTCAAAATCAATGGATGACGACGCCCTTCCAGTATCCCGATACACCGATGGATCGCGGCAAGATACTCTGGGAAGAGGACTTGGAAAAGATAAAAGACGAATGGGGACGTTACCTCGATATGGACGGCGACGGAATCCCCTACCGCACCGTCCCCGGCAACCGGCACCCCAAGAGCGCGTACTTCACGCGCGGCACCGGTCACGACGAATTCGCTCGTTACAGCGAGGACCCGGATGTGTGGCGCAGTCTTATGGATAGACTCGCCAAGAAATTCCAGACGGCGAAACAATATATGCCCGAACCCATCCTCGAAACGATGGACGGCGCGAAAATCGGCATCATTGCCTACGGTTCGACCGACCCCGCCATCAAAGAAGCACGCGATATGCTCGCGGCGGAAAAAGGAATCAAAAGCGACTACCTGCGGATTCGCGCCATCCCCTGCCGCGAAGAAGTGGACGAATTCATCCATACCCACGACCGCGTCTACATCGTCGAAATGAACCGAGACGGGCAACTCCATCAAATGCTCAAAATCCATTGCCAGCCCGAACATATTGGCAAATTGCGCTCCGTCGCCATGATTGACGGCATGCCCTTGACCGCCAAATGGGTGAAAGAAGCCATTCTGGCACAGGAGGTGAAATAATGGCTCTGAAAACGAATAAAGCCGGCTTGACCAAAACCGATTATCGCGGTGCGCCGACCACCCTCTGCCAGGGCTGCGGACACAACTCCATCCTCAGCCAGATTATCGCCGCGATGTTCGAAATGGACATCGTGCCGGAGAATCTCGTCAAATTCAGCGGCATCGGATGCTCCAGTAAAGCGCCGACCTATTTCTCCAGCCGCTCCTTCGGCTTCAACGGCGTTCACGGACGAATGCCCTCCGTCGCCACCGGCGCGCTCGCGGCAGACACCTCGCTCCTCGGACTCGGCATGAGCGGCGACGGCGACTCCGCCAGCATCGGCATGGGACAATTCAAGCACATCATCCGCCGAAATGTCCCGCTCGTCTACATCGTCGCGAACAACGGCGTCTACGGCTTGACCAAAGGACAATTTTCCGCGACCTCGGAAGAAGGCTTGACCCTCAAGAAACAGGGATACAACCCCTTCCAGCCCATTGACATCTGCATGGAAGCGATGGCATCCAACGCGACCTTCGTCGCCCGCTCCTTCGCCGGAGACCCCAAACAGGTGAAAGCCCTCATCAAAGCCGCCATGCACCACAACGGCACCGCCATTCTCGACATCATCAGCCCCTGCGTTTCGTTCCACAACCTGCCCAACACCTTGCATTCCTACACCTGGGGCAAGAGCAACGAAAACCCGCTGCACGATATTTCCTTCGTCCCCGCGCGGGATGAAATCATGGTCGAGGATTTCGAGGAAGGCGACACCCGCGACGTAACCCTGCACGACGGCTCCGTCATCCGCCTCAAGAAACTGGATAAGGATTACGACCCCACCAACCGCATGCAGGCGATTCAGATGCTCGAAGAAGCACGCGCGAATAATCTCCTTCTCACGGGTCTTCTCTACATTGACCCTGACCGCCCCTCCCTCTTCGATACCTACAAACTGGTGGACAAACCCCTCAACCGTCTGACGGAAGAGGAAATCCGCCCCACGCGCGAAAGCATTGACGAAATCAACGCGCTGATGTTCTAAGACATCTCCCGTCGGATTTCAAAAGGGTGTTTTGGCTCGCCGAAACACCCTTTTTCGTTTGCCAGAATCGCCAAAAGCGGCTATAATACCGCCTGTCCTTCGGGGCGTGGCGCAGCCCGGCTAGCGCGCTTGCATGGGGTGCAAGAGGTCCCGGGTTCAAATCCCGGCGCCCCGACAAAAACAGTCCCGCACATTTTGCGGGACTGTTTTCATTTATAATATAATAAGGAGGAGGAAAAGAGTCATTCGTCACAAGCGGGCACTAAAATTACCGCCCTTCATCGAGAGTTCCCCTCCTTTTCCCGCCGAAAAAAAACTATGTGTTTGCTCCTCTCACACAATCCAGGAAGCGAAACACTCTCTCGAATTGCAAACACTCGTTTCGTAGAGGCTGCTTTTCGCTCCGAAACCGAATCATTGTTGATATGGCTCGTTCTGGGGCTTCTCTTCGTCGCGGGAGGACTCCTTTTCGGCATCACGAAAATTCTCGAACGAGAAAACCAGCGGCGCACTGCCGCATTGGAAGAAACCGAGCAACGATACCGGATGCTCGTGGAACTTTCTCCAAACAGCATCTTCGTTCACAGAGACGGGATCATCATCTTCGCCAATAATACCGCCGCGAAACTTCTCAAAGCCTCCTCGCCGGAAGAAATCATCGGAAAATCAATATACGACATCGTACATCCCGAATATCACGATTTCGTCGCCGAGAGAATTAAACAGGAAGTCGAGGGAAAGCCTGCCCCGTTCGCGGAAGAGAAATTCATCTGCATGGATGGAAGCGTCATTGACGTAGAGGTCACCTCCGCGCCTATTCCCTATGCAGGAGGAAAAATCGCCTCAGTTGGCATCGTGCGCGACGTTTCCGAGAAAAAGAAAGCGGAAGAGGCAATACGCGCCCGCGAGGCAAGTTATCAGGGATTATTCAACAGCGTTCTCGAAGCCATCTACATTCAAGACAAAGAGGGACGCTTCCTCGATGTCAACAAAGGCGCAACCCGCATGTACGGATACCCCCGAGAATACTTCATCGGGAAAACGCCGGAAGACCTCGCCGCGCCGGGGAAAAACGACCTCGAAGCGTTACAAAAATCTTTCCAAAAGGCCTTGCAAGGAATCCCTCAGAAATTCGAATTTTGGGGAAGACGAAGCAACGGTGAAATATTTCCCAAGAAAGTGCGTCTCTATCAAGGAACATATTTCGGGCAAGAAGTCGTCATCGCACTGGCAAACGACATCACCAAAGAAAAAGAAACGCAAAAAGCCCTACAGCGCCAAATTCAAGAACTCCATGTATTGAAAGCCACAGCAATGGCAGGCACCGAAGCCGCCAGCGAAGAGGAACTTTTAGCGCGTGTGACTCAAATCGTCGGAGAAACCCTCTACCCCGACAGCTTCGAAATTCTCATTCTCAACAAAGACAAGGGAACGCTTCGCACTCATTCGTACAATACAGAAACCCCTGAAAAAATCTCTATCCATGAAGGGATTACCGGATTCGTCGCGCGGACGGGAAAACCGCGACGCGTCGGCGATGTTTCGCGGGACGAATACTATCTCCCCGCGTCGGAAGGGATTCGCTCGGAATTATGCGTGCCAATGAAAATCGGACAACGCGTCATCGGGGTCGTGAACGCCGAAAGCCGCCTCCCGAATTTCTTCAACGAGGAGGACGAACGTCTCCTGACGACCATCGCCGGACAAACGGCAACTGCAATCGAGAAACTCCGCCTTCTCCAGATGGAAAAAGAACGCCGAATCATCGCGGAAAATATGAGACGCTCAGCGGAAGCCATGCTTTCATCCCTCGACATCACACAGGTTCTTGAAAGTATTCTCACTTCGCTCAAAGGTGTCGTCCCCTATGACAGCGCGTCCATCTTCCTCGAAGAGAAAGACCACCTGCGCCTCGTCCACTCGCGAGGGCTTAAGAATCCCGAAAGTCTCTTACAGTACCATTTTCCCTGCGATGGAGAGTTGTTCAAGGAAATCTATTACCGAAAAAGCCCCTATATTCTTTCAGACGCTCAACAAGATTCGAGATTTCAAGGATGGGGCGACACGAAGGAGGTACACGGATGGATGGGCGTTCCGCTCATCGTGAGAGGGAACGTCATCGGTATCATCACCCTCAACAGCAAACAACCTGACGCCTACAACGAGGAACACGCCTCCCTTGCGATGTCCTTCGCACATCAAGCGACTGCGGCCATCGAGAACGCGCGCCTCTACCAAGAAGCCCTCCGAGAATCCGAACGACGGGCAACGCTTTACGAGGTGAGCCAAAACGTCGTCCACGAGATTCAAAATCCCAAAGAAACCTACCGCGCCATTCATCAAGCCGTCAAAAGGCTGATGGATTGTGACGCGTTCATCATCGTCCTCAAAGACCCCAAAACCGGAAAACATCAGGGCGTATATATTACCGAAGCAGGGAAAATATTCAAGACAGCATCTCTCCCCGAAAATCAAGGGTTTGCCGCGCGAGTCATCAACGAGAAACAAAGCATCATTTTCCAAGACATCCACAAAAACGGCGAAGGAGAAGAGATCATCTCGCTCACCTCTCCGCAGGAAATTCGCTCTGCGGTCGGCGTGCCAATGAAAATTGGAGAAAAAGTCATCGGGATGATTTCCGCGCAAAGTTACCAACCGAACACCTACGGCGAGGAAGAAAAACGCCTGCTCGAAATGCTCGCCTCTTACGCCGCCGCATCGGTAGAAAACGCGCGCCTGCTCTCCGAGACGCGGCAACAAGCCACCATATTTTCCGAACTCTATCAAAATACGCTCGACCTGAGCGGGGAACACAACCTCAAGAAACTTCTTGACACCACCATTCGGCGCGCGCGTATGCTACTTAATGTTTCTTACGGAGGACTCTACATCTACCGCCCCGAACAACAAGAACTGGAACTTGTCGTCTCACACTGGAATAGTTACAGTCACACCTCCCCTCCGATTGGACTTCGTCTCCAGCTCGGCGAAGGGATGGCAGGAAAAGTCGCGCAAACGCGGAAGCCTCTCGTCATCGAAGATTACCGAACGTGGGAGGGACGCTCTCCGCAATACGAACACATCCCCTTTACCTCCGTCCTCGAAGTTCCCATGCTTTACGCCGACCAGCTCATCGGTGTTCTCGCAGTCAATGAATTTGCGCCCGTTATCCGTAAATTCACAAAAGAGGATGAACAACTTCTCAGCCTCTTCGCCGCGCAAGCCGCCGGCGCCGTGTACAGCGCCCAACTCTTCGAGGAAACCCGTCGAAGGCTAAAAACTCTGGAAGCCGTGAACAAAGCCTCCACCGCGCTGAGAGAAGCCAAGACGATGGAGGAGATGCTGCCTATCCTCCTCGACGAAACCTTGAAAGCCATTAACACCCACGTCGGGTCCATCTGGCTGCATGATTCCCCGAACGGAGAACTCTACCAAGCCGTCGCGAGCGGATGGGCAACGCAAACCACCCCAAAACGACACAAAGACACCGAGGGACTCATTGGTCACGTCTTCCAAAGCGGAGAAATCTATGTCGCGAAAGATTGCCAGACCAACCCGCTGGTACTCCCAAGCAGCCGAAAGTATAAAATCTATCGGAACAAAAAAGATTGGACAGGAATCAGCGTCCCCATTCGCACCTCGCAAGAAATCATCGGCGTTCTCAGTGTCGCCATCCCCAAAGGGAGTTTTTTCGGGAAAGACGAATTGAAAACGCTCACCACTATCGCGGAAATGGGCGGCAACGCCATCCACCGCGCGTCCCTCCACGAAAGGACAGAGCAGCAAATCAAGCGGCTCGTCGCGCTACGAAAAATTGACGTTGCCATCGCTTCCAGTTTCGACATCAATCTCACCTTGCAACTTCTCACCATTCAAGCCATCGAGCAACTTCATGCAAACGCCGCCGACATCCTCCGCTTCGACCCGAAACTACAACTGCTCACCTTCGCGGCAGGCGAAGGCTTCCTGACCCAGCGATTCAGGGAAAGCCGCCTCCGCGCGGGAACCGGTCTCGCGGGCAAAGCCATCTTGGAACGGCGCGTCTACCAAAGCAAGGCGCCCGCATCCGATACGAATTGCCAGCGGCGGCAATGGTTCAAAGAAGAGGGTTTTGTCGAATACTACTGCATGCCCCTCGTCGCCAAAGGAAAGGTTGTCGGGGCGCTCGAAATTTTCAGCCGAAGCCATATTGACGCGACGCCCGACTGGCTCGATTTCTTCCAGACTCTCGGCGGGCAAGCCGCCATTGCCATAGACAACAGCCACCTCTTCAGCGATTTGCAGCGGTCGAATCAAGAACTTGCCATCACTTACGACATCACGCTGGAAGGCTGGGGACGCGCGCTTGAATTACGCGATAAAGAAACCGAAGGACATACGCGCCGAGTTACCGAACTCACCGTCCAATTGGCGCGGCGGCTTGGAATCGAAGGGAACGCATTGGTACAACTTCGACGCGGCGCGCTGCTCCACGACATTGGAAAAATGGGCATCCCCGACGAGGTATTGCGTAAACGAGAACCCCTCACCGAAGAGGAAAAAGCCATTATGCGGCAGCACCCTCAATTTGCCTATGAGCTTCTCAGTCCCATCCCCTACCTTCGCCCCGCGCTCGAAATCCCCTATTGCCATCACGAAAAATGGGACGGGAGCGGCTATCCACGCGGACTCAAAGGGGAAGAGATTCCCCTCTCCGCGAGGATCTTCGCTATCATAGATGTATGGGATGCGCTCCTCTCCGATCGCCCCTACCGGAAAGCCTGGGAAAAAGAAAAAGTCATCGCGTACATCCGCAAAGAATCGGGGAAACACTTCGACCCGCGCATCGTCAGCGTATTTCTGGAAATGGTCGAAAACGGAGAAATTTAACAACCCCACAAAACAAAAAAAAGACGGGATACTTTGCGGGTATCCCGTCTTCGATTTAGAGAGGAAAAGGCTACTGGGTCACGCGTTGTTCGAGCGTGCGCGCCAAAATTTCTTCCTGCTCCTCGGAAACAGGCGCATCGGAGGATTTTGCCTTCGTACCATTAGAACGAGATTTCGCCCGTTCCAAGGCAGCCTGCCACGCGGCTTCCATGCTCGTCGGCTCCGGTTCTTTCGCTTCTTCGTTGACTTCGCGAAGAATATCCGTCGGGCTTTTCCTGGAGCGTTTTCCGCGTCCCCGCCGAGATTTTCCGGTATCTTCCGGTTCAGGTTGGACGGCTTTCATGCTCAAGCGAATCTGCTTTTTTCGGCGGTTGACTTCGAGAATCTTCACTTCCACTTCATCGCCAACTTTGACGACCTCGGAAGGATGTTTGATGAAGCCGTGAGTCATCTCGCTGACGTGAACGAGACCGGGGCGTTCCGCACCGATTTCCACGAAAGCGCCATAAGATTCCAGTCGGGCGATTTTTCCCTTGACGACCATCTCAGGCTTGATCTCTCGCCATTCCAGCGGAAGGGGTTCAATCATCGTGAGTTCGATTCGATCTTTCTTGACGCGTCGTACCCAGACGACCACTTCTTGCCCGACTTCGACGGCATCTTCTACGCGATTGACCGGTTCTTTCCGCAACTGCGAAATATGAATTACACCGGGAAGGTCTTGCCCTACATCTACAATTGCGCCGCCTAGCGTTGTCTTAACCACCTTTCCTGTAAGTTTTGTTTTTGGTTCCAGCGCGTTCGTTTGCGCGCCCGCATTTTCAGCCATAGCCTACTCTCCTAAATAATGTCAAATTTGCCGAAGGGTGATTATACCCGCTAGAGAGAATGACGTCAAACCGGATTCGCTTCAA
>CAZDGZ010000029.1:0-18980 GCA_964505165.1 uncultured Anaerolineaceae bacterium
ACCCCCTTCGACCGAGAAGATATTTTCTCTCTCTCACTCACCATAGACGACGTACTCGATTACGCCACCACCAGCGTCGAAGAAATGGTCATGCTCGAAGTGCATCCCAATCCCTTTCTCGAGAGGATGACTTCTCTCCTCTACGACGCAGCAGTGGAGATTCACCGAGGCGTTTTGCGTCTGGAAGACCATCCCAACGTCGCGAACGACCACGCCGTCCGCGCGAAAGCCCTCGAAAACCGGATGGAAACTGTCTACCGAGAAGCCATTGCCGCGCTCTTCAAAGCCCCCGACGATTTAGAAGGCATGGTCGAAATCTTGAAACTACGCGAAATTTACCGTCATCTCTCCAACGCCGCCGACCGAGGCGACGAAGCCGCCAACGTCATCGGCGATATCGTGGTAAAGAAGATATAGAAAATGAATACCCACGCTACCCTAGTCGAAAATTGGCATCAATGCGGCATTCACGAAGGAGACATTGTCTTAATTCACAGCAGTCTCAAACGCACACTGCAAACTTACCAAACCACGCCGCAAGTCGTTTTACATTCCCTTTTAGACGCTGTTGGGAAAAACGGCACCGCGCTTTTTCCTCTCTTCAATTTTGATTTCACCAAAGGCGTTCCCTTCGATATTCGTAACACGCCCTCACACATGGGCGCACTTACCGAAGCCGCACGACTGCATCCTTCGGCAATCCGAAGCGGACATCCGATTTATTCTTTCGCGGCTATCGGCGCGCATGCAGAGGCTTTCGACGTAGACAATTTCAGCGGATATGGCGAAGACTCTCCCTTTGGCATCTTACGCCGCCTCGATGGAAAAATCGCTGTTCTGGATTTGGAAGACCAAAACAGCATGACGTTCTACCATCACATCGAAGAAATGCACGAAGTCCCTTATCGTTTCCACAAAACCTTTACGGGAAACTATACCGACCGCGAGGGAAAAACCAGCGAACGCACATACGGGCTTTTCGTCCGAAGGTTAGAGCAGGGCGTCTTAACTCATGTAAATCCGATGGGTGAAATTTTGTGGCAAAAAGGGTTGTATCATGGAGAACGCCCTAAACAAGGAATTGGACTGCGTACCATCTCTGCCCGCGCCATGTACGAGGAAGTCTCCAAAGTCATTCGAGAAGGGCGCGCACTCGGACTTCTCTATATCACGAAACCAAGCGACGAAATAACAACATGACACCCCAACCAAGATTTTTTGTCGGAGAAAAAGCAAGCCTATCGAGAGTAATCTCGGAAGAGGACATCCAAACGATGGCAGCCATCACGGGGGATACGAATCCGCTTCATCTGGATGAAGCATTCGCCCGTAGAACTCGCTTCGGGAAGAAAATCGCGCATGGACTTTTTTCACTTGGATTGATTTCTGCAACGCTCGGAACCAAACTCCCCGGTGCCGGCGCAATATATCTCGGGCAAACGATTTCGTTTCTCGCGCCCGTCTTCCCCGGCGATACGCTCACTGCGGAAGTCGAGGTCCGTTCATGGAATGCGGATTCCGGTATTCTTCGACTTCGGACTTCATGCAAAAATCAAGAGGGGAAAGTCGTCGCGAAGGGAGACGCGACTCTGCTCGTCGAATCGATTCAAGAATAGCCGCGCCTATTCGCTCAATAACCATTCATCCACGCGGTGTCGCAAAGCGGAAAAAATCCCTAAGTGCAACATCATCAACAATCCGATAGTCGCCATTCCCACAATAAAACCAAGTTCCCCCCACAAATACCATCCCCAGTTTTCCTCCGGCACTCGAAAAAACACATAATGGGCTACCATCGTGAGGAAATGTAGTGCAACCGCAATCAATAGCGGGATGGAGAAGGCAACCAAACTGCGTTCATCCAACAGCAAGTGAAGCAAAAATAGGGAAAACATCGCAGCGCCTATCACTAACGCGTATCGAACATAGGACAGAAAAGAATATTCTGCCCCATACAAACGCAATACGATAAGGAAATAAAGCGCAAGGACGCCAAGCAAGTTCACCCAAGCCATCCATTTTATAATAATCGGCTGAATTAAACTATGCAAACTACTCGTGTTAAACTTGGCTAAAACCCACCCTATGACGTACACCAACGAAATCAGAAATAAACGCATCAAAACATGGGGGTTTGGAACTGGATTTTCTGCCAACAGCACTTCGTAAATCAATTTTCCGCCCGCAGCGAAAACGAAAAGAAACAAAGCCGAAGATAAAATAAGCAAGACTGCCCGAACAATAAACAAGTCCGAGTGCTTATCCTCCTCTTGCTCCGGCGGCAAAAAAGGAGATACTTTCGGAAGTCTTTCTGGTGACATAATCGTACCCCTTCATAAAAATTTTCAGAAAGAAAAAAGACAGCCTTCCCGGTTAAAAAACGAGGAAGGCTGTGAAATCCAACCGTTACTTGAGCCCCAAATCGCCGCCCAAATCCAGAAGTCCCGTATCAAGTTTCGGCGGATGGGCTTTTGCCTCGTCCTTTCCAAACTTAATCACCTCGCCATTTTCCGTAATGGCTTCTACAGCCAATCCCAAACTTTGTAACTCTTTGACGAGTACACGGAACGACGCTGGCAAACTCGGCTCTTCCATCGGTTCGCCTTTGACAATCGCCTCGTAGGTGTTCACCCGCCCTTGTACGTCATCCGATTTGACCGTGAGCATTTCCTGCAAGGTATAGGCTGCGCCGTAGGCTTCCAGCGCCCACACTTCCATCTCTCCGAAACGCTGACCGCCGAATTGCGCTTTTCCGCCCAGCGGTTGCTGGGTCACGAGGCTATAGGGACCCGTCGAGCGTGCGTGGACTTTGTCTTCCACCAAGTGGTGAAGTTTCAATATCGTCATCACACCAACGGTCACGGGCTGGTCATACGGCTGTCCCGTTTTGCCGTCTCGAAGGGCCTGCTTGCCCAAAGTCGGGATAGGAATGCCCGTTTCGAGCATGACTTCTTTGGCTTTGTCCATCAGATTTTCGTCGGAAACTTTGTGCGTATACCCCTGAGATTCCAGCCAAAGCCGCAGACAAACTTTCACGGTCTCGTCGTCTTGTGCGGAATCTCGATGGTAGTTATGCAATCCCACCGGCGGGAAAATTTCACCTGGATTCAATCCTTTTTCACGGAGCCAGGCTTCCACCGTCGCGCGGCGGGCATAGATATCATCCGTGCCTAATTTGTAGACATCGTAGCCCTGAGGACCAAGCCATTCTTCCAGATAAAGACGGCGGACTTCGTCGTCATCGTCAATCATTTCGGGGTCGTAGTCCTGCTCTCGAATCCATTCCCACGAGCGGGCGGAAATTTCCTTCCAGGCTTCATCCATCATCCACGCGCGGGCAAGTTCGGCTTCGATTTCTGCTTCTTTTGCGCCGTCGAAAACCGGCGTAATCGCGCGGAAGCCTAGACGTTTCGCCGCCCATCCCAAATGGACTTCCAGCACCTGTCCGATGTTCATACGAGCCGGAACCCCCAGCGGGTTCAGGATGATGTCCACCGGCGTACCGTCTTCGAGGAAGGGCATATCTTCCACCGGAACGATTCGGGAGACAACGCCCTTGTTTCCGTGACGCCCTGCCATTTTGTCGCCTGCCGTGATTTTGCGGCGCTGCGCTACCGACACGCGCACCATCATATCCACACCCGCAGGCAAATCGGAATTATCCGCGCGGGTAAAGACTTTCACATCCACCACTTTGCCGCGTTCACCATGCGGCATGCGGAGAGAGGTATCTTTCACGTCACGGGATTTCTCGCCGAAGATAGCGCGGAGCAGACGTTCTTCCGAGGTGAGTTCTTTCTCACCTTTAGGCGTAATCTTCCCCACGAGAATATCGTTTGGTTCAACCTCCGCGCCAATGCGGATAATGCCGTTTTCGTCCAAATCTTTCAGCGCGTCTTCGCCCACATTGGGGATATCGCGGGTAATCTCTTCAGGTCCAAGTTTGGTATCACGCGCTTCGACCTCGTATTTTTCGATGTGAATGGAGGTAAAGCGGTCTTCTTGCACCATGCGTTCGGAGACGAGAATCGCGTCCTCGAAGTTGCCGCCCTCCCACGAGAGGAACGCGACGACCGCGTTTTGTCCTAACGCGAGTTCTCCGTTGTCGGTCGAGGAGGAATCGGCGATAATGTCGCCTTTCTTGACGATTTCTCCCTTCACCACCGCAGGACGCTGGTCCACGCATGTACTTTGGTTGGAACGCTGATATTTCCGCAGCGCGTAGGAATGCAGCGCGCCGTTTTCGTCGCGGATGACGATTTCTCGTCCTGTGACCGAAACGACTTCGCCATCCTCTTCCGCGATGATGACTTGACCGGAATCCAACGCGGCGTAGTATTCCATTCCCGTCGAAACCAGCGGGATTTCAGGGCGAAGCAGCGGCACGGCTTGCGCCTGCATGTTCGACCCCATGAGCGTGCGGTTCGCGTCGTCATGTTCCAAGAAGGGAATCAGCGCCGCGCTGATGCCAACGATTTGATGCGGCGCGACATCCATATAGTCAATTTTTTCCGGCGCGGCAAAGAGAAATCCCGAATGGTATCGCGAGGAAATGCTCCCGCGCTCGAATTCATTGTATTCGTTCAGCGGCGCGTTCGCCTGTGCAATGACGAATTTATCTTCCGCGTCCGCCGAAAGATATTCCGCTTTTTCCGATACGAAGGGGACAAGCGGAATTTCCCGTTTGAGTTTCTTGAGTTTCGGAAGGATATCGGCAGTAATGCGCTCTCCGTCTTTCAACAGCGTCTTGCCGGATTTCTCATCCACCAAATCGCCTCTGACCGCGCGCCCTTCGAGGCGAGGGTCGTCGGAGGGCAGAGATTTGATGACCCGTCGGTACGGCGTCTCGATGAATCCATATTCATTGACCCGCGCGTAGGAGGCAAGTCGTCCAATCAAACCGATGTTTGGACCTTCGGGCGTCTCGATAGGACAAATACGTCCATAATGCGAGCGATGCACGTCGCGCACATCGAAGCCCGCGCGTTCGCGCCGCAGCCCGCCAGGTCCCAATGCGGACAAGGTTCGTTTGTGACGAAGTTCCGCGAGGGGGTTGGTTTGATCCATGAATTGCGAAAGTTGGCTCGACCCGAAGAATTCCCGTATTGCGGCGACCACCGGACGAATGTTGATGAGCGTCACCGGAGAAAGTTGATCCTGATCCCGAATGGACATCCGTTCTTTGATGACGCGTTCCATGCGGCGAAGTCCGATTCGCAATTTATTTTGAATCAACTCCCCAACCGTTTTCACGCGGCGGTTTCCGAGATGGTCAATATCATCCGGCGGCTCGATTCCGTTGTTGATGAGAATCATCCGGCGCACGAGGCGGACGATATCCGCTTTGGTAATGCTGCGATGCGGGATGGGAATATCCAATCCAAGTTTCTGGTTCAATTTGTAGCGTCCCACGCGCTCCAAATCATAATGCCGTCTATCGAATAATTGTTCCTCGAGGAATTGACGCGCGTTATCCAGCGTCGCCGGGTCGCCGGGACGCATCCGCTTGAAGAACTCAATGAGCGCGGCTTCCGCAATCGTCAACCCGCCGGAAAGATCCCATTCCGGCTCTTGATTCAGAGTCGAAGGAATGAAGAGGCGTTCTGGATTATTGTCAATATCCTGGAAGAGCGAAATGATTTCTTCGTCCGACCCAGTCTTCAGCGGCGAATCGGGAATCCCATCATCCACCGCCGCGAGTGCGCGGAGAAAGACCGTAATCGGCACAGTGCGTTTTCGGTTGAACTTCAAAATGATGTAATCGCTCTTGCGGGTTTCGAACTCCATCCACGCGCCCCTGTCGGGGATGAGTTTCGCCGTCGCGAGGAGTCGTCCCGTTGCTCTATCTTGCAAGGCTTCGAAATAAACCCCAGGCGAACGAATCAACTGCGAAACGACGACGCGTTCCGTCCCGTTGATGATGAAAGTTCCCTTTTCCGTCATCTCCGGGAAGTCGCCGAGGAAAATATCCTGCTTGATGGGTTCGGGCACATCAGGCCCCGCGAGCAACACCGAAACATAAAGAGAACTCGCATACGTCAGGTCGCGTTCAACGCATTCCTCGATGGTATGTTTCGGCTCTCCGAACCAATACCGCAAATCCCATTCTTCGGCTTCGGGCGTGCGGCTTGGGAAATATAATTTCATCCCCTTGTTATATGATTCGATAGGGGAAATCTCATGAAAGAGGTCTGCCAGACCCTCTTTCTTAAGACGTTTGAACGATTCGAGTTGTACTTCGATTAACTTGGGAAGATGAAGTTGGACGGGAATGCGTGCGTAACTTTTGGGAGGCAGAACAGATGCCATTCGTATCTCCTGACCGGGACCTGAGAATATTAAAATAACGAATCCATCCCGAGCGAGTCATCGGGACAGCAAAAGGAGATTATACCCGTATCTTTTCTTTTCGGTCAAGTCTTTTGACGTTTTCCCTCCTCCTAAAAAAGTGTTCGAGAAAAATCTACGGCAACCACGCGCCGATTCTACCACAAATCTTTCATTTTCTCATATTCCTCCGGCGTATCGGCATCGAGAAGGATGGATTCATCCTCCCAGAAAACCGGATGCGGAGGAAACGCCTCGAAAAGGACGCGCCCGCCCACATCTCCCCGGAGCGCGAGTAATTTCGGAAAAAGCGATGAATCAAAGAGGACGGGATTCCCCCACCGCGTCCCCACACGGGAGGCGAGAACCGCCGCGCCGCTTCGCTCATACTCCCGAAGGAATTTTCGGAGCAGCGCAACCGGAATTTGAGGCTGGTCGGCGAGGAGAAAAAGCGCCGCGCGAGGCGCGGCTTCGCGCAGGGAAAGAATTCCCGTCCGCACCGAGGTGCTTTGTCCCGCGTCCCACGCGTCGTTCCGCGCGAGGCGCACCGGAATCCCTTGAAGCGCGGCTTCCACATCTT
The DNA here is from genome assembly GCA_964505165.1 of uncultured Anaerolineaceae bacterium. Classification (GTDB taxonomy): domain Bacteria; phylum Chloroflexota; class Anaerolineae; order Anaerolineales; family Villigracilaceae; genus CAZDGZ01. The sequence goes on from CAZDGZ010000029.1 coordinate 6,908, forward strand.
CCGCGTACGCGCCCGTCACCACCACCACCGGCGAAAGTCCAGCGCGGAGGGCTTTTTCCGCGAGAACGCGGACAAACGGAATCCCCTTCCAGTCCAAGAGCGGCTTCGGGCGTCCAAAACGACGCGAGGCTCCTGCCGCGAGGAGAATCCCCGCGACGCCCCCTGCGCGGCTATCCTTCCCGGAGGAGATGTCCGAACGCATACAATGTCAAATAGATGAAGAGGAAAAAGAGGGTAAACAGCGCGGTAAACGCGACGATTCTCAAATTAGGGTCAATCACCACGCCCAACATCCGCAACGCGATTTCGGAGGGGTTTTGCAAAATATCCCAACTATTCCAGCGAAAGAACCGCCCCAGATAAATCCCCACACTGCTCATCAGCGACACGGAAAAGACGAAAAGCCATCCTATCCAGCGGCCGAAATTGCGGCGCACGATTTCTTGCATGAGATAAAGGGAAAACACGCCCAACAAAAGCCCCGTCCACGAAAACCAGATGAGGAGGATGACATCGTACCAAAGCGGGGCTTCGGGAGACTCTTTGCTCAGGTGCTGCAAATCGGTCAAGATATAGGGCGCATTGGGAAAGAAAATGAGCCACAAAAACGCCAAAAACGGGATGACGAAGTAGAGCAGGGAGCGTTTCCACGAAAGCGCGTACGCGAGGTAGGAGATGAGAAAAGGAATCCACGCCAAAAAGAGATTCCAAATCAACGTCGTGTACCGCTCCGTATCGCTATAGGCAACGCGCGCCATCACCAGCGCCACCGAAAAAAGCGACGCGCCCGCGAGGAGGACGAAAACGGCAATTTTGTACCGATGCCGAAGGAAAAAGCGTTTGAAGGCGTTCATTCGTTTCCCGAGGCGAGGAATTTCAGGAGAATGGGATTGACGATATCCGGCGTTTCGTAATGGGGAATATGCCCCCCGCCCTCAATCGGATGAAATTCCGCATGGGGAATCGCCTCCAGAACCGCGCGGCTATGGTCAAAGGGAACGGTTTTATCCTCCACGCCCCAAATCAACAACACCCGCGAAATACGCTCCCCGACCTTTCGATACGCGTCAGAAAAATCGCCCAGCATCCCGTTTCGCATCGTGGAAAGGATCGCGCGCCCAAAGCCGCGAAACTGCATCGGCGGACGGTATTTCTCCAAAAAGGATTCGAGAAACGCGGGATCGTAGAAATCGCGGGCGATTCCTTTCAGGAGGGTTTCCTTCCCGAAAAATCCCAAAATCAACTCGCCCACCCCGGGGATGAGCAGCAACTTAAACGCGGGGGGAAAAGGAGTCTGCCGGGCACCGGCAGGATCGAAAAGCGCGAGGGAGGCAATGCGCTCCGGGTGTTCGGCGGCAAAGGAGGCGGTAATCGGTCCGCCCATCGAAAGCCCGAAAAGGTGGACGGGGTCGCGGAAATCGAGCGCGTCCAGCAAGTCGAGGAGTTGGCGCGTAAAAAGGTGAATGTCGTACCGCGCGCGCGGACGGTCGGAATAGCCGCGCCCGTACAAGTCATAGCGAAGGACGCGAAACCCCGCCTTCGTCAGCGCGTCGAAGGTCGGATCCCAGATGAAATACGGGACGGAAAACCCATGTGTCAGAACGACCGGCGCGCCGTCTTTCGGACCTCCGATTTCGTAATGAGTCACCCCAAGCGGCAGGCGGACGAAATCCCCTTCTGCTTCCGCGCGCGCCGCGTCGTCGAGGGTGCGCGTTTCGAAGAGAAACGGGAAATTCGGAAGAGGAGTCATTTGATTTTTCCCAATCCGCGCAATACACGCTCCGGCGTCAACGGGAAATCATCGAACCAGACGCCTGTCGCATCGTGCAATGCCGCAGCAATTGCCGGAACGAGCGGCAAGAACGGCAATTCTCCCAACCCACGCGCGCCCCAAGGACCTTCCGGGTCGGGAATTTCGAGGATGACCGATTCGATGACCTCCGGGGCGTCGAGGACGGTGGGAATGAGATAGGTGCTGAACTGGTCAGTCAAGACATAGCCCTCGCGAGTCTGGTAATGCTCCATGAGCGCGTGTCCCGCTGCCTGAACGACGCCGCCTTCGATTTGTCCCTCTACCTGCATGGGGTTGATGGCTTTGCCGACATCATCTGCCGAGACCACACGCAGGATTCGCGTTTCTCCGGTTTCGGTATCCACCTCCACTTCGACGGCTTGGGAGACATAGGCGTAGGAAAAATTCGGCTTGGAATAGCCTGTTTCTTCGTCGAAGGGGGTGGTTTTCGGCGCGAGGTAGGTATACTCCGCGTTTGCGGGGCGTTCACCCGCGCGCCATTTTTCCAGCGCGCGTTCCGCCGCGCCTTTGACGGCGTTTCCTCCCATGAAGGTCATCCGCGAGGCAGAGACGGAACCGGAACTTTCGGAACGCGCGGTATCGGAGAAAATGCCGCGCACTTTGTCGGGGGAGACGCCGACGGCTTCCGCGGCAATTTGTATCATCGCGGTATGCACGCCCTGCCCCACTTCCGCGCCCGCGTGGTAGAGAAGGACTTCTTCGATGTCTTCTCCGCCGCGAATTTCAACGCGCGCCCATGAGTTTTCCTGATAGCCAAAGGAAAATCCCACGTTTTTGAACCCGCAGGCGAATCCGCGTCCCCGGCGAATCGGCTGCGAAACGGAATCAGATGTACCCTGCGCGCGTTTCGTCCAGCCGAATTTTTCCGCCGCGGCGTCTATCGTCTGGCGAATGGTGACGGGGCCGGGCGGCGGCGTGCCGACATCCAGCGTATCCCCGTCTTTCAGTGCGTTGATTCGGCGAAATTCCACCGGATCCATTCCCAGCGCATCCGCAAGTTTAGAGACCTGCATTTCCGCGAGGAAAAGTCCCTGCGGCGCGCCGAAGCCGCGAAACGCCGCCGAGGGAACGTTGTTCGTGTACACGCCATATACATCCGCATGGACGTTTGGGATAGCGTAGGGTCCAGTCGTGGTAATTGCCGCGTTGCCCAGCACTTTGTTGGTCGTGTACATATACGCGCCCGCGTCGCCGATGATTTCGATTTGTGCAGCGACGAGTTTTCCCTCCCGCGTCGCGCCCCATTTCGCACGCATAACGGTAGGATGCCGTTTTCCATGTCCGATAATGGATTCTTGCCGAGTCCAGACGATTTTCACCGGGCGGTTCAGTTTCCACGCGGCGAGCGCGAGGACGATTTGCACGGACATGTCTTCTCGTCCGCCAAATGCGCCGCCGATGGCAGGATACAGAATGCGGATTTTCTCTTCCGGCAAGCCGAGGGCATGCGCCACTTGTTCTCTATCTTCATGCGCCCACTGTCCCGCCGCCTGAACGACGATTCGACCTTCTTCGTCCAGATACGCCAAGCCCGCTTCAGGCTGCAAATACGCGTGTTCTTGTACCGGGGTACGGTATTCGCTCTCAACGACGACCGCCGCCTGAGCAAATCCCTCTTCGAGAGAGCCTTTGCGAATTTTGTAGTGGACGCAGATATTGGAATCGCCAAGTTCGGGATGCACCAGCGGCGAATCCGGGTTCATCGCCGAAAGCATATCGCTGACGACGGGAAGATCTTCGTATTGGACTTCAATCAGGTCCCGGGCTTGCGCCGCGATGTCTTCCGTCTCCGCGACGATGACGGCAACCTGATCCCCGACAAAGCGGACGATATCGCCGCCCTCTTTCGTCGAGCCGGGGCCGCAGAGAACGGGCTGGTCCGGCAGTTGGAGGCCGTATTCGTTCACGGGAACGTCTTTCGCGGTCAAGACCGCGACGACACCGGGCAAGGCTTCGGCTTTAGAGGAATCGATAGCCAGCACGCGGGCGTGTGGACGATTGGCAAAGAGAATTTTCATGTGAAGCATGCCGGGCATGGAAAGATCGCCCGCGTAGAGGGCTTCGCCAGTCGTCTTACTCCACGCGTCCACGCGCGTGAGGGGAGAGCCTACGATTTTCGTCTTCATCATCGCACCATATTTTTTCTTCGTTTCTTCGGTTTTATCGGCGGCGCGTCGAGCGGGCCATATTTCGGTGTGCCAATCACGCGGTACATGGTGGCATATATCAAGGAAAGAAGTCCGGTCAAAATAAAGAGGATGAGCAACGCAAGCGCCAGTTTCGCGGGCAAATTCACTTGATGATACAAAAACGAGACAATCGGGCGCAATCCGGGCACTTTCCAGAAAATATCCGGGGCGCGGAGTCTCCCCAACAACGAGGGGGGAATCGCCCAATGATTCTTCACGCCATAGTTGATGAGCAAATCCGACGCAGCGTAAGAAATCACCGGAAGAAGAAGAATGAGCAAACAGCCAAATCCGCGCCATACGGGATGGATGGGTTTCGGCGCGTGGAGATTCTTTTCAAGTCTTCTATCGTATGAGGACATTGGTCAACCTTTCTTGCTCGCGTCTTCGATGGCTTGAACGATTTTGGTATATCCTGTGCAGCGGCAGAGATTGCCGGTAATCGCTTGGCGAATCTCGTCTTTCGTCGGGTCGGGACGTTCCTCGAGGAGTTTCGCCGCCGACATGATGAAGCCGGGAGTGCAATATCCGCATTGCACCGCGCCGTCGTGGACGAAGGCTTCTTGCACAGGTTGAAAACGTTCCTGATTCGCCAATCCTTCAATCGTGACGATTTCCGCGCCATGTGCTCGCGGCGCCGGTACAAGACAAGACATCACCGCTTTGCCATCGAGGTACACCGTACACGCGCCACATTCTCCCTCGCCGCATCCCTCTTTGGGACCAGTCAACCCCGCGTAATCGCGGATGAGTTGCAGGAGGGTTTTGTCGTGCGCGCCCGTGAAGGTATAGGACTTCCCGTTGATGGTCGTGCGGATGACATCTTCCTCGCCATGCCGCGCGTCCTCCGAGAAGGATGTGCTTTCTTTTGCCTTGCCCCAAAGGAGAATCGGACGAGGCGGCGTATCGTCTTTTTCCGTTCCGTCGCGCAGGGCTTTGAGCGCGCGGAGGGTCAGCACACGAACCATTTCGCGGCGATACGCGGCAGACCCGCGAATATCGTCAATAGGACGGGAGGCTTCCATCGCGAGGCGTGCGGCTTCCTCGAAAACCGAATCGTCCGGGGATTTGCCCGCGAGGAATTTCTCCGCCTCCTCCGCGTGGATAATCGTCGGAGCGACCGCGCCCAGCGTAATCGCGGCGTCAACGATAGTTTCGCCCTCCATCGTAAGAATCACCGCGACGTTGACGACCGAAATCGCCTGGGCGCGTCGTTGTCCCAATTTCAAGAAAGTACCGCGCTGATTCGCCTTCATCGCCGGAAAGGCGATATCCACGAGCATCTCGTCCGGCTGCATCACGGTCTTGCGGACGCCGGTATAAAATTCCCGAAGCGGAATCACGCGTTCGCCGCGCGTCGACGCGAGAGTCACCCGCGCGTCCAGCGCCATCAGCGGCGAAATGGTATCGTTCGCGGGCGAGGCGGTGATGAGATTCCCCGCGACCGTTCCGCGATTTCGGATTTGCGGCGCGCCCACCTTCCACGCCGCGCGCATCAGCGGATAGGCGCGGTCCCTCAAAAGCGCAGAGCCTGCACAATGGTTGTGCGTGACGAGGGGCCCGAGGTGAATCACGTCCGATTCGTCGAGACGAATTTCATCCAGCCCGGCAATGCGCGTAATGTCAACGAGCGCGCGAATCTCTTTTCGCGCGCCGCGCTCCAGTTCCAGCAAAAGGTCGGTTGCACCCGCGACGATTCGCGCGGCTCCTTGTTCTTCCGCGAGGATTTCGAGCGCCTTTTGAAGAGAAGCGGGAGAATAGTATTCGTTCCACATAAGATTAGGCTTGCGTAATGACTTGAGAACGTTTTTCGAAGGTCGAAACGGCTTCGCGTGCAAGAGAAACCAAATTGCGAATCGCTGCCGGGAGGCCTGCTTCGTCGCCGAGGGAGGCTTCTACATTGTCGAGGGCGTGAGAGATTTTTTCCTCCAACTCGAAGAACGCGGCATCGAATTGATACAACGAAGCCAGTTCCGCTTCGTTGATTTTCACTGCGTCGAAAAAGCCGGAATAACCGTACGCGGCGCGGCGAATTTTATCCACGAAGGTACGCAATTGAATGGAGGCTTTTTCCATATCGTCCACGAAAGAAATCATCCCTGCATCTACCAACGACACCTGCAATTGCGAGGTGCGCGTCCACAATGCTTCGAATGCGTCGGCGACGGTTTCTCGAAGGAGTTTATCCGCCGCGCGGCGATTTTGTCGTTCAATATACCCGTCAAATCCCGGAATTTTGCTCGCTAACTTCTTGAACGCGTCCTGCCCCTCGGTTACTTTGTCGAAAAGGTCGGTCATTGCTACCTCCTGCACGGTAGGCGATGGAGTCATCGCCGAAAGAGTACATCACAATCTGCATTATAGCCTGAGTTTACAGGTATAATCAATAGCGTAAAAATACCGGCAACATCTTATCGGGGCAATCATCCTCGCCTCGCCGAAATGACGGATTATTTTCTGGAGGAACCCATGAGTAACGATTTACAAGAAGTCCTCGCAGTGATGGAGGGCGCGCTCCAAATGGAAGGGGAATCCGTTTCCATTTTGGATGAAGAAAAACTAAAGAAAAACATCGTCCGCCTCGTAGATTATTCCACGACGGGAAGCGGCGCTCGTCAGGGTGCAGCGCGATACCTCGTCTACGCGTCGGCGCTGGCGTTAGGAATCATCCCCGCGTCGATTTATGACCTCTACATGGCGCGCGGACGCGGCGAAGTGCCGCTCACGTTCACAGTTCCCGCTATCAATCTACGCGTGCTGCCATTTACCGGCGCGAAAGCCGTCTTCCGGGCAGCAAAGAAAATCAACGCGCAGGCTCTCATCCTCGAAATTGCGCGTTCCGAAATCGGATACACCGCGCAGCGTCCCTCGGAATATGTCACAGCCATCCTCGCGGCGGCTATCGCGGAAGGGTATCGCGGTCCCGTTTTTCTGCAGGGCGACCACTTCCAGGTCTCCGCGAGCCGCTACCGGTCCGACCCGGATTCCGAATTGCAGGCGCTTCGGGAATTGACGAAAGAAGCCATTTCCGCCGGTATCTTCAACATTGATGTGGATACCTCCACACTCGTGGACATCACCCTCCCCACCATCCCTGAACAACAGGCCCTCAACTCCTCTCTCTCCGCGGACTTCACCGCGTATATCCGCTCTATCGAACCCGAAGGCGTGACCGTCTCCGTCGGCGGAGAAATCGGCGAGGTCGGGAAACACAACTCCACCGAACCCGAACTCCGCGCGTATATGGACCAATTCAACGCCGAACTGGAAACCATGTCGCCAGGCGCGGCGGGATTGAGCAAAATCAGCATTCAAACCGGCACTTCTCACGGCGGCGTCGTTCTGCCGGACGGCTCGATTGCCAGCGTGCAAATCAGTTTCGAGACTCTGCTGAATCTCAGCCGCGAAGCCCGCGAAAAATACGGACTTGCCGGCACAGTGCAGCACGGCGCATCCACGCTGCCGGAAGAAGTCTTCGACAAATTCGTGGAGGCGGAAGCCTGCGAAGTCCATTTGGCAACGAATTTCATGAATATGTTCTACGATGTCCTCCCCGAAGAACTCCGCGAAGACATCTACGCATATCTCCGAGAAAACCACGCCCACGAGCGAAAAGCCGAATGGACGGATGAGCAGTTCTATTACAAAACGCGCAAACGGGCGCTTGGACCGTTCAAAAAAGAAATTTACGCACTTCCCAACTCATTCAAGGAAAAAATAGGCAGCATTTGGGAAGCGAAATTCTCCAACCTCTTCCATCTTTTGGGATTGGAGAACACGCGCGACTATGTAGAAAAGTTCGTCTCGCCCGTTCCCGTCCCGCCGCGGCTGAGTGATTACCTCGGCGGCGAAGCGGATGCGGAAGATGTGAGCGACCTTGCGGATTAAGATGCCGAAAACCGACCAGGGCATCACCTTCGACCGATACATGCTGATTCCCCGCACGCTGATTTTCGTCACGCGCGGGGAATCCGTTTTATTGCTGAAAGGCGCGCCCTCCAAACGGATATGGGCGAACCGCTACAACGGAATCGGCGGACACATCGAACGCGGCGAGGACGCGCTTTCCGCCGCCCGCCGCGAATTGCTGGAAGAAACCGGACTGCGCGCGTCGCTCCGCCTTTGCGGCACACTGATAGTGGATGTCGAAGATTCCGTCGGCGTGGGATTGTATATCTTTCGGGGAGAAAATCCGCAAGGAAATCTCCGCCCTTCTCCCGAAGGAACGCTGGAATGGGTTTCCCTCGACGCGCTGAACGCGCTCCCTTTGGTCGAGGATGTCTCGATTTTGCTTCGACGCATCCTTTCCATGCGCCCGCAAGACCCGCCTTTTGCGGCGCGCTCCTTTTACGACGAAGAAGAAAAATTGCAGGTTGTATTTGCGGAATGATTACGCGCAGTTCAACTGCATGGTAAACGCGCTGCCTCGTCCGGGTTCGCTTTCGACGGAAAGGGAACCGTTATGCTGTTTGATGACCTGCCGCGTAATCGCCAGCCCCAGCCCAATTCCGCCAAAGAGGTCGTTCCCGCTTCGCTCCAGATGGTAAAACCGGTCGAAAATCTTCGGGCGAATCTCCGGGGAAATTCCAATCCCCTCATCCTTCACCGTCACGAAGAATTTCTTCCCCTCCGAGCGCAGACGAATCTCCACGTCCCCGCCGCGCGGGCTGAGCTTTATCGCGTTATCCACCAAAGACATCAACGCGCGCTCCAGCGACTTCGCATCCCCGAGAACGCGCGGCAGATGCCGCTCCGCTTTCAGGCGCAGACGGACCTTTCGCTCCTTCGCGAGATGTTCGTATTTTTCAATCACCGATTTCGCGATAGCCTCCATATCCACCGGCTCGAATTCGGGGAGGACCAAATCCATTTCCTGTAAGAAGAGAATATCATTGACCAGCGTGGTGATTTGCTGAATGTTGCGGCTCACGGTATCCAGCACTTCGGGGAGTTTCTCTTCCGAAACCATCCCTTTTTGCAATAACTGAAGGAAACCGCCCGCTGCCATGAGCGGAGTCCGCAACTCGTGCGCGACATTCGTCAAGAATTCACGCCGCGCCAAATCCTGCTCCGCGAGTTTCTGATAGGCTTGCGCCAATTCCCGCGCGCGAAGCCGCAAATCTTCCACCGCCATTTCATCGTTTTCGCGCAGACGATTGCTGATTTCACGCACCATCGTCATGGAAATCGTATTGCTATGCTTCAACACGCGATTGAAGGCTTCTTTCTTGAGTTCCAGCACCACCACTTGAGTCTTCGCCGTCACGCTCGCGGCGCGGGGCGCGTTGTGAATCAACGCCATTTCGCCAAAGAAATCTCCGGGCATCAGCGTTTTCAGGAGACGCACCTCCGCATTGTTGACGACTTTCGTCACCTCCGCTTCGCCGTCCAGAATCACATAGAAGGTATCTTCCTCCGCGTTTTCCTGACATAAGGTCGTGCCAGGCGCGTACGCATGGACTTCGCTGTTCGCGATAAGGGTTTCCACCTCTTCAGGCGTAATGCCGGGAAAGGCGCGGGGTAAAACTTTGCTGGGAGCGCGTCGAGTGGTCATAATTTCTCTTCCTTAATCCAAATCAAGAAAATTGAAAAAGGCGTTCCGACAAAGCGGGCTGCCGATATTCCGATTTCAACGGATAATTGCTGATAAACAATTCTTCTCCGCGTTGGCTGCTGCGTTTGCTAACGTTTCTCATCCCGTACATCAACCGCCATTCGCGAATATGTGCGAAGGAAAACAACTCGCGGATATAGTCGCTGTCATCATACGTCACCAACCAGCGATGAGAGGTCTTTCGCAGAAGCGCCGCAAAACGTTCATGGTCGAAAGTTTTATGTAAATGTCCGTTCTTGCCATACAACGCGGATTTCGTCGCGGAGTAATAAGGAGGATCCAAGAAAATGAAGACGTTTTCGCCATCGGCTTCGAGGGAGTCTCGATAATCCGTATTCGTGATTTTCGTCCCGTCCAAAATCGTGGAGAGCGCGCGAAGCCTCTCGATACTCGATTGCGTAAACCGTTTCTCGAAGGCTCGCTGCGAAAACCCTCCGCTTTCGGTTGTGCCGGAAAAGGTAATCCGGTTGAAGACGAAAAACGCCGCGGCTTTTCGTACTTCGTCAAAATGTTCGATATTTTGTGTCAGAAAACGATGCAGCGCCTTGCCATCCTCGAAATCGTCTTTCCATTGCTGAACTTGTGCGAGAACTTCTTCGGGATGCTGCTGCGTCTCCTTCCAAAAAGAATACAAATTGCCGTAAATGTCGTTGATCCAATATCTTCGATGCGGGAATTTTTGTTTGAAATACACAAAAACCGAACCGCCGCCGACAAAAGGCTCACGATATTCGTCGAAATCGGGCGCAAGAGATGCGATGAGTTTCACGGCTCGGCTTTTGCCGCCGGGGTATCGTAAAGGGCTGGTAATCATTCGTCGGCTCCCAACCCGAAAACGAGTCCCGTTCTCTTCGCATCTACAACTTATATCCAATCATTCTAAGGAAATCCTTCCTCCACGCAATGCCCTTTTCGTCCTCTATGCCTTTCGGGGAAAACCCGTCCACGACGCCGAGGATGCCGCGTCCCTGCTCCGTTTCCGCGACGATGACTTCCGTCGGGTTTGCGGTCGCGCAGTAAATTCGGCAGATTTCCGGCACGGCTTTGAGGGCGTTCAAAATGTTGATAGGGTAAAACCCCTCGCCCAAAAAGAGGATGAACGAATGCCCCGCGCCGATGGCAAGCGCGTTCTTCTTCGCGAGAGCAATCATCTCCTCATCCGTCCCCGTCCATCGGACGAGACATTCCCCCGATGCCTCGTTGAACGCCAGCCCGAATTTGATTCCCGGCACGGCTGTGACGAGCGCCTCGTGAATATCTTCCACGCTCTTGATGAAATGCGTCTGTCCCAGCACGAAGTTAATCGCTTCCGGTTTCTCGATTTTGACGGTCTTGAGTTCCATAAGAGGCTCCTCTTGTAGATTAATCTCGTTTTCTATGATACAACAAAATACCTTTTGTAGAAAGCCCGCGCTCATCACAAATTGATTTCAATCAGGAGATACTCATGCGACGCTTCCTCCCCCTTTTCGTCTTGATTCTTCTCGCCGGATGCGCGCCTGCTGCCGCGCCGGAGACCTTCTCCAAATCCCCGACGCCGAAACCGCCCCCAAGCGTGACCCCGTTTCCTCCCGCGACGCCCACGCCTTCCCCCTTCCCCTCCGCGACCGTCTCCCCTTCCGCGACTCCCGCTCCCCTCGTCCCGCGTTTCGAGCATATCGTCCTTATCCTCCTCGAAAACAAAGAATTCGGAATCGTCGTCGGCAACCCGCAAATGCCCTATTTCAATCATCTCGCGGCAAATTACACCCTCCTCACCCAGCACTACGCGCCGACACATCCGAGCCTGCCCAATTACCTCGCGCTCATCGGCGGCGACACCTTCGGCATCACCACCGACTGCGAGACCTGCTATGTGGATGCCCCCAGCCTCCCCGATTTGCTGGAAGCGCGGGGACTTTCATGGAAAGCCTATCAAGAGGACATGCCTTCGCCTTGTTTCCTCGGAAGTTGGGGGAATTACGTCCAGAAGCATAACCCCTTCATTTACTTCGACGCGATTCGTCTCGACGAGGCGCGCTGTAAATCGCACATCGTCCCATTGGACGCGTTGGAGGAGGATATTGCAAACAACGCCCTCCCGAATTTCCTCTTCATCACGCCGAATCTCTGCAACGACGCTCACGACTGCGAGTTGAAAATAACCGACAACTGGCTCGCCGCGTTCATGGAAAAACTGCAACCCGCCCTCGATGCTGAGGGAAGTCCCTATCTCATCCTCCTCACCTGGGACGAGGGACAAGGTACTCATTCCTGCTGCGGTTTGCCCGAAGAGGCTGGCGGACGCGTGGCGACGATACTCGTCTCACCACAAGTTCGACGCGGCTTTCAGGATGAGACGCCTTACACGCATTATTCCATTCTCAAGACGATATCCGAATCCTGGCAACTTCCTTACCTCGCGCACGCGGCGGACGACGAGAACGCGCTCATCACCGCCCCCTGGATTCGTCCTTA
>CAZDGZ010000030.1:0-18099 GCA_964505165.1 uncultured Anaerolineaceae bacterium
GCGCGCCGGGACGGGTGAATCTCATTGGCGAGCATACGGATTACAACGAGGGGGTTGTCCTCCCGATTGCCATTTCCCTTTCGTTGTGGATTGCGTTTCGTCCGCGCGGGGATGAAACTTTGAGTGTCTTTTTAGGTGCGGTAATCTGTGATTAGTGCTGCGTTTTTCTTGTGCCCGGTGCATAAATCTCGCAACGGGCATTCGTCACAACGAGGCTGGGCGTGGTTGAAACAGAACGTTGTCCCCACATAAATCAGTCCATCATCAAAATCCCCCGCAGAAAAATCGCTTTCTAGAAGGTACGCGTGTTGAACGCGCTGGATTTCCACTTTCTTCGGGGCTTTTTTGTGTGTCTTGGGATGGTCAAGGCAAATTTCCTGATACCGCGAGCGTGCTGAATCATCCAAGGGCATTTCCGCTCCCACGCCTCGGATATTCGTCACCCGCAAATACGTTGTTCCTCCTTTGCCCCCTCCTTTTTGGAGCACCGCCTTTCGCAAATACGTTTTCTCCGATGCCCAGTGCAACAGATACCCTGTGCGCCAGAGCACTCTCCCCGCGTTTGAGTCGTATGGCACTTCGTAGGATAACTTGCCCCAGGAGGTTTCGCTTTTCCGAGTCAATCTGAACCCGGTCACCAGCCATTTCGCAAACAGATGTGCGGCTTTGTTCCCGATGGCTTTTCCCAAACCATATCGCTCATGGCTTTTGAGTTGTGTCGCCATCTGCTCCGCCGAGGCGTATTGCTCCAAATAATCCAGCAGTAGTGTCGGAGAAGGGTCGTCGTCCGGGTTTTGCCGCAGAGCGTCCTTTTCGAGCAGATGCGGCAATGCCAGCGGTACACCCCAGCGAAAAACGGCGTATCCTAACACCTGCTTTGAATTGTCCATGAAAAGGTTGTACCGGCTGGCGTTGGACTGGTTTTCACGCGCCCAGATTTCCGCTCGTACTTTTTTCACCGATTCGTGTTCGGAGAGGATGCTGTCAATGGACAAGCCGATTTCCTGAAAGAAAGAAACCGGTTTGTGAAGAAAGCGAACCTCCCGGCGGTAAAGGTGGTTTGTCACCCCAATCAACATCTGCCGCAGCCCGACAATATCGGGACCTTGGTCAAGTACCGCGTTCAGAAGCAAAAAACGGGTCAGGATTTCGCGTCGGGCACAGGAGCCGTCGCGGGCATTCAAATTGTCCTCGTCCAGCGTGCCATCGGGGCGGAAATAATGGGCAAACGGCTCGACATCTTCCAGGCGAGGAAGTGAGGGGTGTGCGCGTCCGATTTCTGCAATTCGGAGAACGAGTTCGGCAGCGTCAATCGGCATACGAATCCTCCGATTTTGTGAACAGGGGGATTTGCTGCTGGGGTTTCTTCTTCCGTTTTCCGAGTAATGGCGCGTCCATTTTGATTTTCTCGAACACGGCAATCAACTGCTCTTCCCGCAACGCGGGCGGCTCCTGGATGCGCTGCTCTGCCAGACGAACATATTTCTCGATGATTTCGTATCCCACATAGCGCCGCCCCAAATGATACGCCATCTTCAGTGTCTGCCCGGAACCGGTGAACGGGTCGAGAATCAAATCGTCCGGGTAGGAGTACAGCGAAATCAGGCGGTAGGGAATCTCTTCCGGGTACGGCGCGGGATGGTCAATGATGTTCGGCGGCACCGGCGCGATATGCCAGATGCTGTTGGCAATATCCATCGTGAACAGGCGATTGATAGGGTATTTCGCCTGCTCTTTCTCGTCTTGTGTTCGGGTTTCGTAAATTTTTGCGCCGGGTTTGCGAAAAATCAGGATGTACTCATTCATGATGTTGGGATAGAAATACCCCGGATACGGCTTCTGGATGCTTACCCCCGCGCGCTTGACGCCTGCCGTGCATTTATGCCAGATGATGTCTTGATGAAATTCCCAACCGCGAGCAACCAAGCGGCTTGTGAAATCGAAAGGTACCGGATAGAGCTTCCCATCCAGTAGCACTGTCCCGATAACCACCGCGCAATACCCGCCGGGCTTCGTCACTCGAAGGACTTCATCGAAAACAGTGGTCATCCAATCCAGATATTCGCTATAATTTCGATAGCCTTGTGCGTACGCGCGTGTGCGGTAATTCTGCCGGTTGTCATCCGCGTGACGGTCGTAGTCAATCGCGTTCCAATACGGCGGCGATGTAACGGTCAGCGCCACGCTGTTGTCATCCAATTCCGGCATTTTTTCGCACGAGTGGGCGTAAATGGTGTTCACAAGAGCAATCTTATATCTGCTTCGCGCTTTTGGTCAAGAGGCGTGGTTGTTTTCCTTTTTCGTGGATATGTTTCGAAATGATTTCTCGACGACGAATAATTTCCTTGTTTGAGGCACATTTTCACGCTTTGCCGCGTTTCCTTGTCCGCGCGCCGGGACGGGTGAATCTCATTGGCGAGCATACGGATTACAACGAGGGGGTCGTCCTCCCGATTGCCATTTCTCCTTCGTTGTGGATTGCGTTTCGTCCGCGCGGGGATGAAACCGTGATGTTGTATTCCGCGCATTTCGAGGAAGATTTTTCTTTTTCGACGAAGCGGATTCCGCGAGAGGGAAGAGGCTGGCGTTCCTATGTCGCGGGAGTGGCGGCGGAGGCGCGCGCGGCGGGGATTCGCCTTCACGGATGGGAGGGGGTTCTCGTCAGCGAGATTCCGGTAGGCGCGGGACTTTCTTCCTCCGCTGCGCTGGAGATGGCGGTTCTTCGGGTTTTCGCGGCGCTCGCAGGCGAAGTCTGGGACGCGGCGCGGATGGCGGATATCGGGCGCCGGGCGGAGCATGAATGGGCGGGGGTGCAATGCGGCGTGATGGATCAGCGCATCGTCGCGGGGGCGAGGCGCGGGCACGCACTTTTTCTCGATACGCGTTCGCTGCGTTCCCAATATGTTCCCTTTCCGGATTCGGCGCGCATCGTCGTCCTCGATACGGGCGCGCGGCGCGCGTTGGCATCCTCCGCGTATAACCGACGGCGCGAGGAATGCCGTCTCGCGGCGAAGGCGTTGGGAGTCGAAACCTTGCGGGATGCGCGGATGGAAACGCTCCTTCGCCGCCGCGAGAGCATGGAATCTCTCCTTTTTCGACGCGCTCGGCATGTTTTGACGGAAAACGCGCGGGTACGCCGCGCGGTCGCCGCGATGCAGGCGGGCAATATTCGCGGGTTGGGGGCGTTGTTCGATGAAAGCCATGCCAGTTTACGCGTGGACTTCGAGGTGAGTTGCGCTTCTTTGGATGAAGCGGTTTCGCTGGCGCGTGCCCAAAGCGGATGTCTCGGCGCGCGGATGACCGGCGCGGGATTCGGCGGCGCGGCAATTGCCCTCGTCGAGACGGCGCATGCCGAGACATTTCTCCACGCGATGAGGGCGGCGTTTTCCAAAAGCGAAAGGCTCTCCCGCGCGAAAGCCTTTCTCGTTTTCCCGGAGGACGGCGTTTCGCTGATTTCGCTTTGATTTGGTTTGACTCTCCTCCGAAGTTATCTTAAACTTTTGGTATGTTGGCTCGCGTATTCGCTTGCGCTGTGGTGGGACTCGACGGGGTGATTGTCGAAGTCGAGGTGGATACCGCTCCCGGCTTGGGAGGGATGGATATTGTCGGTTTGCCGGATAAAGCGGTGCAAGAAAGCCGCGAACGGGTGCAGGCGGCAATCAAGAACGCGGGACTTCCGTATCCCCGAAAACGAATCATCGTCAATCTCGCGCCCGCGTCGGTGCGGAAGGAAGGTCCAATCTACGATTTGCCGATTGCTATCGGTGTGCTGATGATGCAGGGGGTATTGCCTCCCAATGCCGCGCAGGATGCGCTCATCATCGGAGAACTTTCGCTGGATGGATTGGCGCGTCACGCGCGCGGCGTGCTCCCGATGGCGGCGACCGCGCGGGAGAAAGGATTTCGCCGCCTTTTCGTCCCGGATGTGGACGCGGCGGAGGCGGCGCTGATGCCGGGCTTGGAGGTGTATCCCGTTCCTTCGCTCGCGGCGCTGGTGGAACATTTTCGCGGGTATGATTCCCTTTCTCCCTATCATGTGGAAGGAGAGGAGGTCATCGCGCCGCCATTTGTCCCCGCGACGGATTTTCAAGAAATCAAAGGGCAGGAACATGTGAAGCGCGCGCTGGAGGTCGCGGCGGCAGGCGGGCATAATGTCCTGATGGTCGGGCCGCCGGGCGCAGGGAAAACGTTGCTGGCGCGTGCGCTGCCCGGAATCCTGCCGGAGATGACGATTGAAGAATCTCTCGACGTGACGAGGATTTATTCGGTCGCGGATTTGCTCCCGCCGGGGACGCCGCTTATCCGTCATCGTCCGTTCCGCGCACCGCATCACACGACGAGCAACGCGGGGCTGGTCGGCGGCGGCAATATCCCGCATCCGGGAGAGATTTCACTGGCGCATCGAGGCGTTTTGTTCTTGGATGAGTTGCCGGAGTTCGGCACGCGGACTCTGGAGGCGCTGCGTCAGCCCATCGAGGACAAAATCGTGACCATCAGCCGCGCGCAAGGAACGTTGACGTTTCCGGCGAATTTCATGCTCGTCGGGGCAATGAATCCCTGTCCTTGCGGCTATTATGGGGATCCCGTTCACCCTTGTACTTGTTCGCTTTCCGCGATTACACGATACCAAAAACGGATTTCGGGACCGCTTCTGGACCGGATAGATATCCACATCGAAACGCCGCGCGTGGATTATCAAAAACTTTCGGAGACGCGGCTGGGAGAACCCTCGTCGGCGGTGCGCGCGAGGGTAGAGGCGGCGCGCGAAATCCAGCGGAGACGTTTTTCGGCGGACGCGTCGCAGCGAAAACGGGAAATTCTTTGCAATGCGGATATGGGTCCGAAGGAAATTCGTCAGTATTGCGAACTGGATGAAACGGGGCAGAATCTCATTCGCTCGGCGATGAATCAACTTCAACTTTCCGCGCGGGGGTATCACCGCGTGCTGAAATTGGCGCGTACCATTGCGGATTTAGCCGGAGAAGAACGCATCCAACCCGCGCATTTGGCGGAAGCATTGCAGTACAGACCGAAGGAGATGCTCATATAAAAGGACGGGCGAGACGCAGCCCGTCCTTTTTTTCATCCCTGAGTTTCGTTTCGGGAAGATAATCTGTCATTGTGAGTCCGATAGTTCCGTAGTGAGCGTCTCGTAATGACAGACGGCGATGAGATTTCTTATCCGCAATTCGCGTTCTCGTTTATGTCGCTGTACCGCTTCTCTACTCTTTTATGGAGCGGTATGTTCGAGATTGGTCAATAGGACTTGATGGATGAAATCGTCCATTCCCGCATCATAGATGTCTTGCAGGCTTTGTCCCGCGAGGGCTCGGGATTCCATCCAGATGTAATACACATATTTTCCTTGCTTCAAGACGGTGAAGATACTGCTGTGTCCTTCCTGATATCCGAAGATCCTTAAATCGCCTTCGTATTGATATTGGGAGGTCAGTGTGATGCTCTCCTCGTCCTTGATGCTGTTGATGTAATTCTCGAATTGCGTATCGTCGAATTCGATGACACAGTTTGTGAAACTAACCCACTGAACATCTGCGTTGGTTCTATCTTCGAAATCTCGGCAGACGATTTGCGGCTCTGCGGCTACGACATCGCCGATGGCGGTCCATCTTCCGTCTATGAGCGTACCAAATCCCATCAAAGGAACCTGATAGAGCGCATTCGCTTCCTCTGTGGTGAGGATGATGTCTCCTAACTCCTGATACGTTCTATCTTCCGAAGGAGAGAGCGGCGTTGGGGCAGGTCTGGGGAAGAATTTTGCTTTTTGTAAACTGTCCTGAAGAAGGAAGTTCATTATTTCTGCAAGTTTCTCGTTGTACAGTTCCTGTAATTCTGCGGTGTTGTCCGTTATCATCGCCATTTCGGCGGAGAAGATGTATCCGTTGACGTCAATGATTTCGATGCTGCGGATGAATCCAGTTGGCTCGTCTTCGGTATATTTAGCCATTATCCGTACTCGCCCTACGTCATCAAAGGTGTTGTTGGGCGTAATCGGAAGGTATCCATCCTGAATATAGGGAGTGAAGAAATCTTCTATCGCGATTCCAAGCTGGGCATCAATGAAGCATTGTTCGACCCACGCGGAATTCTCTTCGTCTTTTACATATGTGATGCAGGCGTAGGTGTTGTCTTTTCTATCCTTTTTGTACAACCAGTTCTCTCCCGCGAGAACTGCATCCTCGCCCGAAACGCCGATGAGCATTTGGCTTGGATCTGATGTGCTGATGATCCCCGCTTCATCCAGTCTTCTGACGACGATATTGTCGAAAAGCGCGTCTGTGCCGGTTTGTTCCAGTGCTGTTCCGGCGGTGATGCCGATGTCGCCTTCTGGAAGAGGGGTATTGTCAACGGTTCCGAGAATTTTCTTGCCGTTTACATAAAACGCCAAGGTCTTGCCGTTGCAATCAGCGCGGAGATGCAGGGTGTCTCCATTGAGGATTTCGCCGTCGTAGACATCGTTGGCTAAAACGTTTACATCCCCGCCATCCACTTTGATAATCAAGGTGGCGTTGTTCCCAACGACAAGGGCATAAAAGCTTTCTTGATTTTCCTTTCTCGTGTACCGGCACACGAGCCCGACACTCCCTTCGGATGCTCCATCTTGGTAGGTCACATCGGCGTCAACGCGTATGCCTCCGGTGAATTTGTTTTGGGAAACACTCCACAGAAAATATGCGGGGTCATTGACGAAAATCTGATAGCCGGAATCTTTGTAATCGGCTTTGGATCCGTTTCCTTCTTTGATTTTTCTCCAATTTCCTGAGGTGTCTGAAAAATCATCCTGAAATAGCACATCCGAATCGGCAGAGAGTTCGGGAGTTGCTGTGATAGATTTCGTAGGGGTGAAAGAGGGCTTAGGGGTGAGAGAGGGCGTAGGGGACGAAACGTTTTGCTTTGTGGGAGGCGACTCTTCCTCTTTGCTTGATGAAAAAGAGCATGCTAGCGTTGCCAGCAATAACGCCGCCAGCAGGGAAATAAGAAGTTTCTTGTTCACGGTGTTTTCTCCTTTTTGTGTGAGTCACGGTTGAAGGGAAACAAATTTGCCCGATTCCGCCTTTCTGTTGGCGATGATGGATGTTGGACTTTTTCAAAAAGGAGAAATAGGCATTTGTGCCATATGAGCATATTACAATAGATGTTATAGAAAGTCAAAACGAGCGAGGACGCACCTTCCGGTTGAGCCTTTCCTCATCATGGCGTTTCCTTGAAAATCCTCCAGCATCGGCTACAATAGGGGGGATGACCGAGACACTTGCTGCAATTTCCCTCGAAACTCTCCTCGCGCAACTTCCCGAAACCTATACCCTCGCGGATAAGGAACTCGTCAAACGCGCGTATCGCGTCGCGGAGGAAGCCCATCGCGGACAAAAACGCGCTTCCGGGGAACCTTATCTCAATCATTGCATCTCGGTTGCCCTCATCCTTGCCGATTTACGAGTCCCGCCGGCAGTTGTCGCAGCGGGACTTTTGCATGATACCGTTGAAGATACCGCGCTGACCATTGAAGACCTCCGCCGCGATTTCGGAGATGAAATCGCGAATCTCGTGGACGGGGTGACCAAGTTGACGAACCTCCCCCGCGTTTCGCGAGGAGACCAGCATGCGGAAGGAGACGGCGCGCCCGAAAACGGGGAAGACCTTCCTGCAAAAGCCTCGCCTCTTGGACGAAGCCCGGACCTCGTCTCTGAAACGCTGCGAAAAACCTTCCTTGCAATGGGCGATGATGTCCGCGTCGTCCTCATCAAACTTGCAGATAGGCTTCACAACATGCGGACTCTCGGCTACATGCCCGAAGCCAAACAAAAGCGGATTGCCAGTCAAACCCTCGATATCTTTGCCCCTCTCGCCAATCGTTTGGGAATCTGGCAGATAAAATGGGAACTCGAAGACCTCGCGTTTCGTTACGTCAACCCTCAGGAATACAAAGACATTGCCCAAAAACTTGCCGAACGACGAGCAGATAGGGAGAAAGAAGTCAAAGAAATCGTCGAACGCCTGAAGAAGATGATGGCGCAAGCCGGAATCCAAGCCGAAGTCACCGGACGCCCTAAACATATCTACTCCATTTATCAGAAGATGATGAAAAAGGGGAAATCCTTCGAGAAAGTGCGCGATGTCCGCGCGGTGCGGCTCATTGTGCCGGATGTCCCTGCCTGTTATGCCACGCTTGGGCTGATTCATACTCATTGGCGTCCTCTCCCCAACGAATTCGACGATTACATTGCCGCGCCGAAAGACAATTTCTATCAATCGCTCCACACCGCCGTTATCTACGATGACGGAAAACCGCTGGAAGTTCAAATCCGCACGCCGGAGATGCACCAAAACGCGGAATTCGGGATTGCGGCTCATTGGCGCTACAAAGAACAAGGTGCGAAAGACGATGCCTACGAACAGCGAATCAACTGGATTCGCAAGATGATGGAATGGCAAAAAGATGTCAGCGACGCGCGGGAATTCGTCGAAAGCATGAAAACCGATGTCTTCCGTGACCGCGTATATGTCTTTACACCTCGCGGGGACATCATTGATTTGCCGGCGGGATCTACGCCGATAGATTTCGCCTACCACATCCACACGGACATCGGGCATCGCTGCCGGGGGGCGCGCGTGGACGGCAAATTGGTCCCGTTAAGTTATGAACTCAAAACCGGCGAGCAGGTCGAAATTCTCACCGCGAAACGTGGAGGCCCAAGCCGCGACTGGCTCAACGCGACTCTGGGACTGGTGAAAACCCAACGCGCGAAGTCGAAAATCCGCCTTTGGTTCAAAAAACAAGATTATCAGCAAAACATTACGCAGGGACGTTCACTTTTAGAACGGGAATTGCAGCGGCTTGGCATTGACGAAATCAACTTCGAGACTCTTGCCCGCGAAATGGGATACCGCACCCCGGAAGAACTCTTTGTCGCGCTGGGATGCGGCGATCTTTCCGTCAACCAAATTGTCAAATACCTCTCGCTTTCGGAGCAAGAAAGCGAGAAAATCCTCCGCGCGTCTCCGCCGAGGCGCGACGCGAATCTTTCCGGCGCGGTCGAAGTTGTCGGGATGAAGGGATTGCTTACCACGATTGCCAAATGCTGCAATCCTACCCCCGGAGATGAGATTATTGGCTACATCACACGCGGACGCGGCGCGACTATTCATCGCAAAGATTGTCCGAACATCCGCCGTGTCAAAGACCCGGAACGTCTCATCGAAGTTTCGTGGGGGACACAAACGCATACTTACCCGGTCCCTATTCGAATCATTGCCTATGATAGAAAAGGCTTGATGGGAGATATTTCCAATTTGCTCAATAACGAGGGCGTGAACGTCATTGACGCGGATATCAAAGTGCGTCAGAATCTCGCGGATATGCGTCTCATTGTCGAGGTGCGGGATGTCGCGCAGTTGAGCCGCGTTCTCGCAAGGATAGAAAACCTCCCGAATATCGTCGAGGCGCATCGCACCAATCCAGGATGAACCACTTTCAATGAAGGATGGCATACCATGAAAAAAATCGTCTCTTCTTCCATTTTCCTTTCGCTCGTCGGGCTGCTCGACGCGGCGTATTTGACGTGGATGAAGTTCACCCATCACGAATCCGCCTGCATGGGCGTCGGAGATTGTTACACCGTAAATATGAGCAAGTATTCGACTATTCACGGAATCCCCATCGCCTTGCTGGGATTCGGCGCGTATCTGGTGATTTTGCTCGCGCTTCTTTTTGAAGAAAAACATCCCTTTCTTAAGGAAAATGCCGCGCTCATTGTGTTTGGCGTGAGTTTGGTCGGGGTGTTATATTCGGCGTACCTTTCGTATTTGGAGGAATTCGTACTGCATGCGTGGTGTCCCTATTGCGTTATTTCCGCGATAGATATCGCGCTCATTTTCTTTCTCTCCCTTCCGCGCTTGAAAACGGAGGAGTGAATTACGGTATCAACGCGTAGAGTAGAATTCCTGCCGAAACCGCGAGGTTGAGGGAGGAGATGTTTCCCCGCATAGGGATAGATAAGGTTGTTTCGCAAAGGGCTTTCTCTCGTTTGGAAAGCCCTTTTTGTTCGTTCCCCAGAAGAAGCGCCCAAGGGGGGAGGGGATTTGCAGCAAGATAATCGGTTTCGCCGCGCGCGGAGGCGCAGAGGAGATGAATGCCTTCGCCGGATGCCCACGCGGTGAAGGACTCCCAATCGGCGGAGGCGAAAGGGACGCGGAAAATCGCGCCCATGCTGGCGCGTACGCTCGCGGGATGATAGATGTCCGCGCCGCCCTCCAGAAGGAGAAGCCCATCCGCACCGGCGGCTTCGAGGGTGCGGAGGATTGTTCCGATATTCCCCGGGTTTTGCGGGGAAACCAAGACGACGAGACGCGGCGTGTTTCGAGCGGAAAACTCGTTTAGCGAGGAGGAGACCCGCTTCGCGAAGGCGAGAATCCCTTGAGGGTTTTCGCGCTCCGTCATGGCGCGGAAGGGAACGGGATCCACTTCGCGGACAGGAATCCCTTTTTTGGCGGCATCACGCAGAAGTCCACGCGCGTAGCGGCTGGTCAACAAATCGGGGGCGTAGAAGACGGCTTCGAGTGCCCATCCGGCTTCCAGCGCCGCGCCGACCGGTTGTATCCCTTCGACTAGAAAGAGATTTTCTTCTTCGCGGTGTTTTCTTCGGCGAAGTGCGCGGGCTTTCTTGACCCATGTGTTGTTTTTGCTGCGGATGATTTCGCTCATGGAATGATTGTACAATAAAAATGTTGTACAATCAGAGCAGAGTCTTCTTTCAACAAAGGAAATGCTATGACCACAGATTATGATGTCATCGTCATCGGTTCGGGGGCGGGAGGTCTTGCCGCAGCCGTTCCTCTTGCACAGCAGGGGATGCGCGTTCTCGTTTGTGAGCAGCATGAGATTCCAGGCGGATGGACGCAAACGTTTACCCTCAACGGGTATCGTTTCAGCCCCGGGGTCCATTATATTGGGGAGTTACATCCCGGCGGTTCACTGCGGCGAATTTACGAAGGTTTGGGGGTTTCTCAGGATATGGTTTTTTGTGAACTTAATCCAGATGGGTATGACCATTTCCTTGTTGGCGAGAGGAAGTTCGATTTTCCGAAAGGGAAGGAAGCGCTTGCGGAAAGGTTGAAGTCGTATTTTCCGCAGGAGGCGGAAGGTATTGACGGCTATTTGAATGCCGTAGATAGTATGATGACCAATTTGAACCGCTTGGGACGCGTGAAGAGCGCGGGGGATGCGCTCCAAGCCGTTGGAGGCGCGGGAACGCTGTTGAAGTGGGCGCGTCGCACCGGTCAAGATTTGATAGATGAATTCGTTTCGGATCCGGTCTTGCGGGGAGTTCTTGCCGGTCAATCGGGGGATCATGGGATGCCGCCTTCGGAGGTTTCCGCGTTCGTCCATGCGGGGATTACGCATCATTATTTCAATGGAGGGTATTACCCGCTCGGCGGCGCGTTCGCGATTCCGCGCGCGTTCATCCGCGCGCTCAAACGGGCGGGCGGGACGCTGCGTCTTCAGGCGCCGGTGGAAAAGATATTGCTGGACGGGAAACGCGTGACAGGTGTGCGTCTTGCAGATGGCGAGGAGATTACCGCGAAGTATGTTATCAGCAATGCGGACCCTGAAGTGACCTTCGGGAAGATGATTGGTCGAGAGCATCTCAGCACGAAACTCCGCCGAAAGGTAGATAAAGTCACCTATTCCGTTTCGGCGCTCAGTCTCTTTTTCGCAACGGATATGGATTTACGTTCAGCGGGGCTGGATTCGGGAAATATGTGGATGTATGACAACGAAGACGTGGATAATTTGTATCGTTTGGGGTTGAGCGATTATGTCCTCCGCGCGGAAATGCCTGCCTCCATCTTTTTGACGGTGACGACGTTGAAGGATCCTTCGAAGATGCACCAGGGGCATCACACTTGCGAGGCATTTACCTTCGTGGGCTATGAACCTTTCCAGCAGTGGGCGAATTCCGTGCCGGGAAACCGTCCCGCTGCATACGAAGCGATGAAAGAAGACCTGGCGTGGAAGATGTTCAAGGCGCTGGATAAGCGTATTCCCGGATTGAGCAAGCACATCGTTTTCTGGAATTTGGGAACGCCGTTGACCAATGAGTTTTTCATCAACGCGACGCGAGGGAATCTCTATGGGATTTCCAAGAGCCGCACGCAAGTTGGTCCCGGGTCTTTCCAAACGCATACGGAATTCGAGGGATTGTATCTCTGTGGCGCGAGTACGCTCAGTCATGGCGTCGCGGGAGTGACCGTTTCGGGGTTGGCGGCTGCGAAAAGCATCCTCCATTGCAGCACCTCGGATTTGCTGACTCAAAATGGACCTGAAATCGTCATTTATCCCTCGGAGGATATTTCGAAGTGGCCTCCTCATCTTCAAAAGAGAATTGCGCGCGGCAAAGAAAAGTCACCGCGCAGAGGATGAATCGCTGGCTATGCTATAATGAAGCAGCAATATGATTAATTTCCTCGGCACCCTCTTCGCGAAACTCGCTTATTGGAATTTCCCTACGCCGCTGGGATGGGGCGTTTGGCTGATAATGCTTGGGTTTGAAATTTGGCTGCTTCGACAGTGGCGTGAATATCAGCCTTCTTGGGATAAGCGGTCTTGGGGTCTCTTCGCGGCTGGGGTTGTGCTGCTTCCTTTCACCACGTTGTTTCTCGGAATTCAAATCAGCGCGCAGAGCGTCATGCCGATGCCGGATATTCCGGCGGAAACCTCTGGCGCGGCGATGATGATTTTTTCCGCGCTCCCCTGGATTCTCGGCGGAGGCATGCTCGGACCAACGGCGGGATTCGTCCTGGGCGCGTTGACCGGTCTCCTCCGCGCGCCCTGGGATACGCATACCCTTTTCACCGCGCTGCAACTTGGATTGCTTGGCGCGTCGTTCAGTGCGCTGGTTCGTCAGCGGTATCGCACCTTTTTTTATCGTATTTTGCGGCAGCCCCTTTTTGCGGCGCTTATTCTCATCCCGCTTTATCCCATTCTCTATGTTCCGGGCGTGTATTTCAGCGTAGAGGGGCCTTCGATTTCCGCCCGTCTTGATTTCGCGCTCAGTAACGCGGCTCCTGCTATCCTTGCTTTCGCGGGAGAAATTCTTTTTGCCGGGCTGGTCGCTCAGGCGCTTGCCTCGATGTATCCTGCGGCGTGGGGGCGGACGCAGGCGCTTCAGCCTTCTCCTGCAGAACGCCGCATCGAAACCCGATTTTTGCTGGGGACGGGCACCTTCATTACCCTTCTTCTCCTCACCCTTCTCATCGGAGATTGGATTGTGGCGGGGAATGCCGCGCAGGAAATGATTGCGGAGTGGATGAAAAACACCGCGCGGATGTCGGCGGAGAGCGTCCCGTTTTTCCTCGAAACGGGGCAGAATCTTGGAATACAACTTGCCTCCGACCCGCAAGTCATTTCGGATTCTGGAGATTCCCTCTCGGCTGCGCTTGGCGAGAAAATCCGCGCGATGCCATATTTCACACAACTCCTCGTCATTGACAAGACGCGTTCGTTTGTGGCGGAATATCCCCCCGCGGCGGAAAAAGAGCATGAACTCACGCAGGAAGAATTGGCGGGGATTGACCTTGCCTTCAATGGCGTGCTGACGCAGGTGTATACCCTGCCGCCGGAAGCAGGAGGGCATGCGGCGAGAGTCTCTTTCCTCATTGCGATTACGGATTCGGGAGGCAATGTCGTTCGCGTTCTTGTTGGACGAACCGATTTGAGCATCAATCCCATCACGGGACCGCTCATCAATAGTTTGGATAGTATGGCGACGCTGAACGGCGAGGGATTTTTGGTAGATGAAAATGGACGAATCATCTACCATCCGAACGCGGGGCGGATTATGACCGCGTATGAAGGACAGACCAGCAGCGAACCGCTTTTTTATGATGATACGGCGGCAAACGGCACGCGCGAACTCGTCTACTACCAGCCGGTTGTGGGACGTCCCTGGGCGGTTGTTCTTACCGTCCCCGCTCAGCAGGTGCAGCGTCTCGCGTTGAATATCGCGACGCCGCTTTCCGCGATGATTTTCCTCCTCGCGGTAGTGGCGCTCCTTTCTCTGCGAATTGGGCTTCGCGTCATTAGTCAATCCCTTCAAACCCTCGCGGATGAAGCGGGACGAATCGCGCAAGGGCGGCTGGATCGTCCTCTTCAGACCAACGGCGTGGACGAATTGGGGCAGTTGCGGCGTGCCTTCGAACAGATGCGCGTCAGTTTGAAGGCGCGGCTGGAGGAACTCAACCGTCTCTTGGTCGTGAGCCGGGGAGTCGCTTCGACTCTCGAAATGCCCGATGCGTTCCGTCCCGTTCTCGATGCAGTGCTGGCGACGAATGCGAGTGCGGTGCAAATCGTCCTTTCTCCTGAAATTGTCCCCGAATCGCTCATTAAGATTCCGACGCGTTTCGCTCTGGGAGAATCTTCCGAAAAATACAGCCATCTCGACGAACAGATTTTGGAGATGACGCGGGAGCAGGAAAAACTCGTCCTGCCCAATCTCACCCGTTCTCGCGGCGGCTTGCTTTTGGATGCGAATTTCCCCGCGCCTGCCGCGTTGTTGGCGATTTCGCTTCGGCACAAAGATAGATATTACGGCGTGTTGTGGGCGGCGTATGATTCCCCGCGCCTTTTCAACGAGTCGGATATCCGTTTTATCAGTACGCTCGCAGGACAAGCCGCGCTTGCCGCTGCCAACGCGCATCTCTTCCTCAGTGTTGAAATTGGGCGGAGACAACTCGAATCTATCCTTGCCTCGACGCCGGATCCCGTTCTCGTTACGGATAGCGAAGACCGTCTTCTTCTCGCGAATCCCGCTGCATGGCAGGCGTTGGGCATCGCCGCTGACGAAAAACAGCATATTCCCATCGAAGAAGCGGTTTCTCAACCCGCGTTGGTGGAATTGCTGAAAAGCGATTCCGGCGAGAAAGAATCCGCTGAAATCTCGCTTCCCGGAGGACAAACCTATCTTGCGACTGCCTCCTCCATCCTCGCGGAGGGACAATCTGTCGGGCGCGTTTGTATTCTTCGAGATGTCACGCGCTTCAAGGAATTGGACACGTTGAAGTCCGAATTTGTCGCGACGGTGAGCCATGACCTCCGCTCCCCGCTGACGCTGATGCGCGGGTACGCGACCATGCTCGAAATGGTGGGAGAACTCAATCAGCAGCAGCAGGGATACGTCCGAAAAATCATCGCGGGCGTGGAGAATATGTCTCGCCTTGTCAATAATCTCCTCGACCTCGGACGAATCGAAATTGGCGTCGGGCTTCAGGTGGAGACGATTCCCATCCTCGATATTATCGAAAGAGTCGTGAGCGCGCTGCAACTCGAAGCCAATCAAAAGAAAATCACGTTGACTGTCGAAACCCCTGACGATTTGCCGCGTCTCATTGAAGCCGACCAGGCGCTTTTACATCAGGCGATTTACAACCTCGTCGAGAATGCGATTAAGTACACGCCGGAAGGTGGAAAAGTTCTCGTCCGCTCGTATAGCACGGATGGCAAGATTACCTTCGAAATTCAAGATACCGGTATCGGCATCCCGCCGGAAGAACTCCCGCGTCTCTTTGAAAAATTCTATCGAGGCAAACAACGCGAAGCCCGCGCGCAGCATGGCACAGGGTTAGGACTCGCGATTGTGCGTTCTATTGCCGAACGTCACGGCGGACGTGTGTGGGTCAACAGCCAACTCGGAAAAGGCAGCGCTTTCTTCTTGCAAATCCCGCTTCGGCAAAAACGGGACGAGGCGTAACCGCCGCGAGGCTTTTTTCTCCCCAAGGAAATCTCATGTATTACAACCGTACGAAACTCGAAGAAATCGAAGACCGTATTCTCGCGCCCTACGGAATGCGAAGCAAAGATTCCAAAGGACGCGCGTATCCCGAAAAAGAGCCTGCGTACCGCACCGCTTTTCAACGAGATAGAGACCGTATTCTCCACACGACGGCGTTTCGTCGTTTGGAATATAAGACACAAGTTTTCATTAACTACGAAGGCGACTATTTCCGCACGCGGCTCACGCATACCCTCGAAGTCGCGCAAATTGGACGAACAGTCGCGCGTGCATTGGGGGGAAACGAGTGCCTCATCGAATCTATCTGCCTCGCGCATGATTTGGGACATCCCGCGTTTGGGCACTCCGGCGAAGCCACGCTCAACCGGCTGATGAAAGATTTTGGCGGCTTCGACCATAACAAGCAGTCGCTTCGTATCGTAACGAAACTGGAGCAGCGTTACCCGGATTTCCCGGGGTTGAATCTCACTTGGGAGGTGCGCGAGGGAATCGTCAAGCACGAATCGGAATACGATGTCTCGGATGCCTCGGATTATGACCCGGAATTACGCGGCAATCTCGAAACGCAAATTGCCAATTTCGCAGATGAACTTGCCTACACCTCCCATGACCTCGATGATGGACTCCGTTCCGGGATGATTACGCCCCAGCAACTGGAAGGGATTGAACTTTGGGAAATCCTTGCAGAGGAGATGGGATGGCGTCCTCCCGTTCTGGATGAAATGATGCGTCATCGAATGATTCGGCATCTTATTGGCATTGAAGTGACCGATTTGGTACAATCTACTGCCGCGCGCATCGCGGAAAGCGGTGCAAAATCTCCGCTGGAATTGCAGCAACTATCTCACGACGTTGTCGGATTCAGCGAGGATATGACCCGCCGAAATCGGGAATTGAAGGATTTCCTCTATCGAGAATTGTATCGGCATCCACGCGTGGTGCGGATGGCGGTCAAAGCCGAGCGAATCATTACGGATTTGTTCCATACCTATCTCGAAGAGCCTTCGATTTTGCCCAAGCATATTCAGCCGCTTACCGAAGAACGCGGACTGGAACGTACCATTTGCGATTACATCGCGGGCATGACGGATAGGTATGCTGTGGAAGAGCATCGAAAACTCTTCAATCCCGCGACGATTCCTTAAAATTCTTCGAATAGAGAGATGTATGACTGAACAAACGACTTACCTTACACCAGAGGGCGCAAAGCGCCTGAAAGAAGAACTCGAACAACTCAAAGGACCTGAGCGGCGCGCGCTTGCCAAGCGGCTCCGTTCCGCGATTCAAATGGGCGACCTTTCGGAAAACGCCGATTACATCAAAGCGAAAGAGGACCAGGGGTTTCTCGAAGGGCGTATTCAAGAATTGGAATATATCTTGAGCCACGCGGTCATCATCGAGGAAAACGACGCGCCGAAAGATGTGGTCGCCGTCGGCGCGCGCGTGACCATTCAGGAAGAAGGATACCCGCCGGAGACTTATCATCTCGTCGGCGCAAAAGAAGCCGACCCGCGACATGGGAAGATTTCCCATCTTTCTCCCATTGGCGCGGCGCTTCTCGACCATCGCGTGGGCGATGTCGTCGAGGTGGTGACTCCCGGGGGAACATTGAAATTCAAAATTCTCAAAATTGAGTAGGTGTGTGATGGAAAAGGCTCCCAAACATCCTATTTTGGTTGGATTCGTGTCCATTTTTCCGGGCGCTGGATTTTGGATGATTGGAAAGCGGCGGAGTGCGGTGATTGCCGCTGCTCTTGTCTACGTTCCCTTTCTTATCTATTTCTTCGCTTCCGATGCGGAAGTTTCGGGGGTATTTTGCGATCTTTTCGTTGCTTTGTGGTTTGCACAAATCGTCTATGCGTTTCGTGCCGCGCGTCTGGAATCGCAAATTGCGGAGGGAAAACGTCTTCGCGTTAAACAGCCTCCGAGAAAAATCGAGATACCGCCGGACATTCCGAGGAAAGAGCGCGTAGCCTACAAGATAAAATCCCTGATGCAGGAGCAACTGGAAGGAGACGAGCGTGTGCTGGAGGCGGTCGTAGGCATGTCCTCTTCTGCCTTTGGATATGTCCAATATTACATTGGCGTCACTTCGCGGAATAATTTGATTCTCGTAGATTTGGATTTTACGGGACGTCCCGTTGCCATGCAGAAATTCAGTCGCTTTCAATTGGGGGAGATTACCTTCAAGAGAAAATTGCTCAATGATATGCTCTTTCTCGATTTACACAACGATGGGAAAAAGATGAAGTTGAAAATCCCGTTGGTGTATCGAGAACACATGGACAATTTG
>CAZDGZ010000031.1:0-17865 GCA_964505165.1 uncultured Anaerolineaceae bacterium
CCGGAGCCGGAGCCGGAGCCAGAACCCGAACCTGAACCCGAACCGGAGCCGGAACCGGAACCCGAACCTGAGCCTGAACCCGAACCGGCACTGACCATCTACGTTTCCCCGGAGGTCGGCACGCGCGGGTTACGGATGCGCTCCTCGCCGAGTTTGGGAGGAACCCTCGTCGCGGTCGTGAAAGCGCGGCATCCCCTCACGGTCCTCGAAGAGGCGGATGCGGCGAAGGCGAAAATCGGCGTGGATGGCAAATGGCTGCATGTGGAAGACGCGAAACACCACAAGGGATACGTCGCTGCGTGGCTGGTTGTCGAATCGCTGGACGCCGAACCTGAACCCGAACCCGAACCCGAACCCGAACCGGAGCCGGAACCCGAACCCTCGGATGAGCCAATTATCGTCGAGGTAGACCGCGTCCTCGCGGCGCGGGGATTGCGGATGCGCGGACAGCCGAGTTTTGGCGGAAGCCTCGTAACCGTCCTGAAGCCGGGCGCGCTTCTCCTCGTCTTGGATTCTCCCGATGCCGCGCAGAAGAAAATCGGCGTGGTGAATCAATGGCTCCATGTTCGGGATGTAGAAGGGCACGAAGGGTATGTCGCGGCGTGGTATGTGCGCCGCTCGCCGCTGGCTCAATTCCCTCAAGAGGCGGTAGAGGATACGCAGCCGTTATCGGTATATGTGTCTCGCCGCGCCTCGCGCGGGCTTCGCCTCCGCAGCGCGCCGACGACGGCGTCCTCCGTTGTGAAAGTTCTCCCGCCGCACGCGCATCTCCTTGTTCTCGACCCGCGCGAAGAAGCGGAGTCGAAAATCGGTAAACAAGGCGCTTGGCTTCACGTCCGCGATGTCGCCGACGAGGAGGGCTATGTCGCCGCGTGGTATGTGGTGCGGTGATGCGGATGAGAAATCTCCCCGTTCTTGTTCTTGCGAGACGCTGAACGCGGCGCGCTCCTTTCCTTCTTTTTCGCGAGAGATTGCTTTGCGTCGCTCGCAAGGATAGGCAGAAAAGAAAACTCTCCTTCTGTGAAGAGGGAGAGTTTTGTGCTAATTAGGGCGGGGTTTTCTTCGTTGACGGACGACCTCGAATATCAATATCGCGCCTGCCGCCGCGACATTGAGCGACTCCGTTCCGCCGGGCATGGGGATTTGCAACACTGCCGTCGCCGCGGCGCGGGCGGCTTCGTCCGCGCCGTTTGCTTCGCCGCCGAGGATGAGGGCGAGAGGCGCGCGTAAATCCGCCTCCCAGCAGGGGTGTCCTCCCGCGCTTTCGGCGAGGTAAAGTGTGAGTCCCGAAAGGCGTTCTCGGATATGCTCCCATGTCATCGAAAGTATCGGCAGCCGAAAGTGCGCGCCCATTCCCGCTCGGAGGGTTTTGGGCGCGAACGCGTCGGCGGTGCCGGGAGGGAGGAAGACCGCCTGCACGTTTGCCGCCGCCGCCGTGCGAATCAATGTCCCTAAATTGCCGGGGTCGCGCACCGCCGAGGGGATGAGGACGAAGTCGAGCGTGGCGGGGAGGGGGAGGTCCCGTTGTTCGACGACGGCGAGGATTCCTTGCGGGGTCTCGGTGTCGGATATGGTTTTGAGAAGAGGCTGCGAAACGGAATCACAGCGGGTTTCACGCGCGCGAAGCGTTTCTATTAGGGCGAGTCCGCGTTCGGAGAGGGAGTCGTCATACAGCGCAAACCGGATTGTCCAATCCGAATTCACGGCTTCTTCTACCAAGCGAATCCCCTCGACAACGAAGGCGTTTTCTTTGCGGCGCGCCTGCTTGCGGTTTTGGAGGGCGCGTATCAATTTGATTTTGGGGTTTTGGGCAGAGAGAATCATGAGTCCTCGCGTGCCTTCCATACATGGAGAAAATCGTTCACGGAAGGCGAATTGTTGAGGAGGATGCGGACATCGTCCAGCGCGGAATTCGGGTGAGCCGCGAAGTGGGCTTCGATGGTTTCGAAGAAGATGCGCGCCGCTCGTTGACGGGGAAATCCGAAGATGCCGGTGGAGATGGCGGGGAAGGCGATGGAGCGGAGCGAGAGTTTTTCCGCGAGGCGCAGCGACCCCTCGATGGCTGCCGCGAGTTTGGCGTCTTCGTCGCCGGAACCCCAAATAGGCCCGACGGCGTGGATGACGTAGCGGCAGGGAAGCGCGCCTGCGGAGGTGTACGCGGGGGATTCGTGCGGGACGAGTCCGTGTTTTTGCACCCACGCGTCGGATTCTTGCTGGATGATTCTGCCGCCGCGCCGCGAGATTGCTCCGGCAACGCCGCCGCCGTGTTGGAGCGAGTCGTTTGCCGCGTTGACGATGGCATCTACTTTTTCGGTGGTGATGTCGCCGCGTCGAAGCGAAAGATGCTGTCCGCTGGGTAGGGTTTTTTCAACTAAAATATCGCTCATACGCTGATTGTACCTGATTTCTGTGGTATACTTCCGCCGCTCCCGCTTGGACGGGAGACAAATCACGCACGCTTCTGGACTTGCCGACGCGTGCCGCGGACCGAATGGACGCGGCGGCGGCAGGGTAGAAGGAAGCGGAGGCTAAAAACGCAAAGGAGATAGATTTCTCATGGCTATTGTATCAATGAAAGCCCTTCTCGAAAGCGGCGTCCATTTTGGGCATCGCACCAATCGCTGGAATCCGCGCATGCGCCCGTATATCTTCACGGAACGCAATGGCATTCACATCATTGATTTGCAGAAGACGGTGCGCGCGTTGAATCAGGCGTATGGCATCGTGCGCGATGCGGTCGCGGCGGGGAACGAGGTTCTTTTCGTCGGGACGAAGCGGCAGGCGCAGGAAACTATCGCAGAAGAATGCGCGCGCTGCGGCATGCCTTATGTCAATGAACGTTGGCTGGGCGGCACGCTGACCAATTGGTCTACCATTCAGCAGCGAATCCGCGAGTTGGAGCGTCTCGAAAAACTTCGCGACAGCGGCGAAATCAACCGTCTGACGAAGAAGGAAGGGCTGATGATTGCACGGCAGATTGACCGTTTGCATCACCGTCTTTCGGGGCTGCTCACGATGAAGCGGCTTCCGGCAGTTCTTTTCGTGGTGGATGTCTGCCGCGAGCAGGCTGCTGTTCACGAAGCGAATCTTCTCGATATTCCCGTCGTCGCGATGGTGGATACCAATTGCGACCCCTCGAATGTGGATTATGTCATCCCGTCGAATGACGATGCGATTCGCGCTATCAAACTTATCGTCGGCAAGATGGCGGACGCGGTTCTCGAAGGGAAAGCCATTTGGGAAGCGAACGCGGAGGACGAGGACGTGGAAGAAGCCGCGGTGACGATTCTTCCTTCCGCGCCGAAGACCGAATCGGCAGAAGAACACGAACTCGCGGAAGAGGAATTGCTGGGAGAAGCGACATTGGCGAAACTCAGCGCGGAACGCGAATCGGTCGAGGACGCGGACGAGACGGAAACTCCCGAATCGGAGTCCGAGGAGGACGCGGCTGCTCCTGAAGAAAACGCGGCGGAAACGGAAGACGCGGAAGCCGCCGACGAATCTGAAAAATCCGAAGAATAAATACAAGGATGAAACGATGAAAATTACGGCTGAGATGATTAAAGAACTGCGCGCGGCGACGGGCGCAGGGATTTTGGACTGCCGAAAGGCGTTGGAAGCCGCCGAAGGCGATTTCGAGAAGGCGGTAGACCGTCTTCGTGAAAAAGGTTTGGCGAAGGCTGCCAAGCGTGCGGGGCGTGAAGCCTCCGAAGGCGTGGTGGAGTTGTATTCGCATGGCGGCGGACGCGTGGGCGTGATGGTGGAAGTGAATTGCGAAACCGATTTCGTCGCCCGCTCCGAGGCGTTCCGCAAATTGGCGCATGAAATCGCACTGCAAATCGCGGCGGCTGCTCCCCTTTATGTGAAGGAAGAGGATATTCCCGAAGAGGCGTTGGAACGTGAGCGGGAGGTCGCCCGCAAACGCGCTATCGAAGAGGGAAAGCCTGAAAAAATCATTGATAGAATCGTAGACGGGCGCTTGAAGAAATATAAAGAGGAAGTTTGCTTGATGAATCAGGCGTATATCCGAGATGAGAGCATCACGGTCGAGCAGTTGATTATGCAGAATGTCGCTGCGATTGGCGAAAATATCCTCGTCCGGCGTTTCCAACGATGGGAACTGGGCGAACATCTCTCGGACTAGGAACAAAAAAGACCAACCCGCCGGTTGGTCTTTTTCTCATCTGCATTTTGAGAAGAAAGGATGTTGATGATGGCGCAGTTGAAGTATAAACGCATTTTGCTCAAACTGAGCGGGGAGGCGCTTGCTGGTCCTTCGGGCTTCGGGATTGATGTGTCGGAAGCGGAAGCCATTGCCAAGCGAATCCGCGATGTGCGCGAGATGGGCGTGGAGGTGGCAATTGTCATCGGCGCGGGGAATCTGTGGCGCGGCAAACAGGGATTGGCGCGCGGCATGGATAGAGCGACTGCCGATTATATGGGCATGCTCGCGACGGTGATGAATGGATTGACGCTGATGGACGCGCTGGAACGCGGCGGCGTGACGACGCGGGTACAATCCGCAATTGAGATGCGTTCGGTCGCGGAGCCGTATATCCGCCGTCGGGCGATTCGTCATCTGGAAAAGGGACGTGTGGTCATCCTCGTCGCGGGGACGGGGAATCCCTTTTTTTCTACCGATACGGCAGCGGCGCTCCGCGCTATGGAAATCGGCGCGGATGTCCTCATCAAAGCCACGAAGGTGGATGGCGTATACGATTCCGACCCGCATCAAAACCGCGATGCGGTGAAATTCGATACGCTCTCTTATATCGAGGTGTTGAACCGCCGTCTCGAAGTGATGGACAGCACCGCGATTTCACTTTGTATGGATAACGATCTCCCCATTTTGGTTCTTAATCTCTGGAATGCCCAAGCCCTTCATCAAGCGCTGGAAGGCAAAGCCGTCGGGACGCTGGTTCACGCGGCGTAGCATTTTTTTTGATTTTAGGGTATCCTTAGCACACGCGGAAATTCCGCGCGAAAAGCATTTTTTAGAAACAGGAGGTCAAGGTAATGATCAAAGAGACCATCAAGGAAGCCGAAACTCGCATGCACGGCGCGATTCAAGCCTTGAGCGATGATTTGTCACGTATTCGCACCGGACGTGCGACGCCCGCGCTTGTGGAAAAATTGTCTGTGGACTATTACGGCACGCCCACGCCTTTGATGCAACTCGCGTCTATCAGCGTGCCGGAACCGCGTTCTTTGCTCATCAAGCCTTTCGACCCCTCTTCTCTCAAGACAATCGAGCGCGCGATCCTCGCCTCCGATTTGGGGTTAACCCCGAATAATGATGGCAGAGCCATTCGCTTGAATCTCCCCGCGCTGACGGAAGAACGCCGGCAAGAACTTGTCAAAATTGTCCATCACCGCGTGGAAGAAGCGCGCGTGGCGGTGAGAAACGTCCGCCGAGATTTGATGAAGGACCTCAAGGAAATGGAATCGGAGAAGATGATTTCGGAAGACGACAGGAAACGCGGTGAAGATGAGTTGCAGAAGACAACAGACCGTTTCATCGAGAAAATTGACGAGGTGGGCAAGGAAAAAGAAGCCGAGATTTTGGAAATCTAATTGATGATGGATGAATCTCTTTCTATCCCGCCCGAAAAAATTCCCCGTCACGTTGCCATCATCATGGATGGAAATGGACGATGGGCGGTTTCGCGCGGACTGCCGCGCCTCGCGGGGCATCGGGCGGGGAGCGAAAACCTGCGGCGCATCATCCGCGCGTGTGTCGAGTTTGGGGTCGAATATCTCACGATTTACGCATTTTCTACCGAAAATTGGGGACGCCCTCCTAGCGAAGTGCGCGGGTTAATGCGTCTGCTGGAAGATGTTATAGATAAAGAACTGAACGAATTGGATGAGGAGGGTGTACGGATTTGCCATATCGGACGGCTCGACCGGCTTGACCCGCGTTTGCAGCAAAAAGTCCGGGATGCTGTGGATCGTACGAAAGACAATGACAGGCTCATTCTCTACGTTGCCTTCGATTACGGCGGGCGGGACGAAATCGTCCAGGCAATACGGAAAATCATTCGAGATGGGATTACTCCCGAAGAGGTGGATACAGACCTCGTGAGCCGTTACCTCTTCACCGCGAACGCGCCCGACCCGGATTTGATTATTCGGACCTCGGGCGAATTGCGGGTGAGTAATTTCCTCATCTGGCAATCCGCTTATTCTGAATGGTATGTGACACCGACCTATTGGCCCGATTTCGATAAAGAAGAATTCCGCCGCGCCCTCGAAGAATACGCCCGCCGCGACCGGCGTTTTGGAGGCGTAACGCCTGCTGTGCGAGGGGAAAATGCTGGCTAAACGCGTGTTCACAGCCCTCCTTCTGGCAGCCATTGGAATTCCGGCGGTCCTCGCGGGCGGCGATATTTTCCTCGTGCTTATCGGCTTATTGCTGCTCGTCGCGGCGTGGGAATATGTCCACATCTTTCGCAAAGCCTCCTTCCAGCCTTCGGAGGGAGTATTGCTTGTGGGCGTGCTCCTCCTGCTCTGGGTACGCACCCGCGCATCCGCCTACGAAGCCCTTACGCTTTCTGCGATTTTTCTCCTCGCGATGACTTTTCACCTTTTCGCCTACGAACGCGGACGAGACAAAGCCGCGACCGATTTCGCAGTGACGCTTGGAGGCATTCTCTACCTCGGATGGATTGGCGCGTATCTCGTCCTGCTTCGCGACCTCCCCAATGGGGTATGGTGGTTTTTCCTCGCGCTTCCCGTCGTCTGGCTTGCGGATACGGGCGCGTACTTCATCGGAAAACGATTCGGCAAACATAAACTCAGTCCGCGTCTCAGCCCGAAGAAAACCTGGGAAGGCTACCTCGCGGGAATCGTCGTCGGAACGCTCTCCGGGATACTTTTCGCTGCGCTGTGGCAGCGTTTCGGCGGGTTATCGCTTTCGCTCGAAGGCGGCGCTTGGATTGGGTTGATTCTTTCCGTCGTCACCACCTTAGGCGACCTCGGAGAAAGTATGCTCAAACGCCAGGCAGGCGTGAAAGATTCGGGACGGATCTTCCCTGGGCATGGCGGCGTTCTTGATAGGATGGATACCTGGCTCTGGGCGTCCACTATCGGCTATTACCTCATCTTCTATTTCTTTCAATAAAATATCGGAGGGATACTACCATGAATACAAAGCCTACTCGCAATCTCGCGTTAGAACTGGTGCGCGTGACCGAAGCCGCCGCTCTGAGCGCTGCTCGTTACATGGGGCGCGGCAACAAAGAAGCGGCGGATTACGCAGCCGTCGAAGCGATGCGTATGGTGCTGCAAACGATTGATATGGACGGCATCATCGTCATCGGAGAGGGGGAAAAAGACGAAGCCCCTATGCTCTTCAACGGGGAGCGCGTGGGGAACGGCTCGTACCCGGATGTGGATGTGGCGGTAGACCCTATTGACGGGACTCGTCCCCTCGCATTTGGTAGATTGAATTCTATTGCAACTGTCGCCATTGCGCCGCGCGGAACGATGTTCGACCCCGGGCCTTTTGTCTACATGCACAAAATTGCTGTCGGCCCCGAAGCCAAAGGCGTAATTGACATCAACGCGCCGGTGCAAGATAATCTCAAAGCCATTGCGAAAGCCAAAGGGAAGACCATCGAAGATTTGACGACCATCGTCCTCGACCGTCCTCGACATCAGAAACTCATCGCGGAGATTCGCGGCGCGGGCGCGCGGCTCCGCCAAATCCCGGATGGGGATGTCGCTGCGGCGTTGATGACCGCGATGCCCGAAACCGGCATTGATGTTCTCTTTGGAATCGGCGGCACTCCAGAAGGCGTTCTCGCTGCGTGTGCATTGCGTGCGATGGGCGGCGAAATTCAGGGTAAACTCTACGCCCGCAACGAAGACGAATTGCGGCGCGGGCAAGAAGCCGGTTACGATTTCGACAAAGTGTTGACGATGA
This sequence comes from uncultured Anaerolineaceae bacterium, assembly GCA_964505165.1. Taxonomy (GTDB): domain Bacteria; phylum Chloroflexota; class Anaerolineae; order Anaerolineales; family Villigracilaceae; genus CAZDGZ01. Next base: position 7,928 of record CAZDGZ010000031.1, read on the forward strand.
ATGATTTGGTCGCCTCGGAAGATGTCTTCTTCGCCGCGACCGGGATTACGGATGGAGAACTTTTGCGCGGCGTGAAATACTTTAGCGACACCGCGCAAACCGAAAGTCTCGTTGTTCGCGGGCTTACCGGCACGATACGAAAAATCATCGCGACCCATCGTTGGGAAAAATTGCGGAAGTTGAGTCAAATCAAATACTGAACTTGACACATCTTTCCCTTCCTCGTATAATGCCGCTTGCATTCCTCGCTAGCTCAATCGGCAGAGCGGGCGGCTGTTAACCGCTAGGTTCGAGGTTCGAGTCCTCGGCGAGGAGCCTGCGCCCTCAGATTCACCTGAGGGCGTATTTTTTTCGGCGAAATGATGTAAAATATTTTTGACTTATCCGATGCGAGGGGGCCTTTCCCCGAAAGGAATAACGATGAAAAAAATACTCTTTCTTCTCTTCGCGGCGTTGTTGCTCAGCGCGTGTTCCTCCTCTTCCGCGCCAACAACTTCCGCCCCTCCTCCCACACAGCCTCCGCCGCCTCCCACAGATGTCCCGCCGCCGACCGCTACTCCCGTAGTTGCTGAAAACATCATTGCCTTTTCCTCGAATCGTGGAGAGTCCCCGAATGTTCTGGGGCTGTACCTTCTTAATCTGGATACGATGGAAATTACACCTGTGGAAACCGGTTTCGATACGGTTTACTTCCCTCAATGGTCTCCAGACGGGAACCGAATTGCCTTTGTTGTGCCGGAAGTGTGGAATATCTATACCATCGAGCCGACCGGGGAGACCATGACGCAAATCACTGATTTTCGCAGCAATAATATGGGATGGTCTCCAGATGGCACGAAATTGGTCTTCCAGTCGGATTCCCAGAATGAACCGGAAAACGTCCCGGATATCTATATGATGGATGTTCCTGAGACCGGAGCCGGGGAAAATCTAACGGAAATTTTGGATAACCCGCCTGTGCTGGAGATTGGGCCGCGCTGGTCTCCAACCGATGAGAGAGTTTTCTACATCTCAGCCGAAACCGGCAACTTGGAAATTTTTTCCATCAATCCCGATGGCACGGACAAGCAGCAACTCACTGCCCTCGGAGGACCTATTCGGGATTTCTCTATTTCTCCTGACGGGACGAAAATTGCCTTCGCGATTGGAGCGAAGAAAGACGTGGATATTTATATCGTGGATACGAATCTCGAGAAGGCGGGATGGGAGGATGTCACGGCTGTGATTGACGACGAATTCGTGGAAGATTGGCCTTCCTGGTCGCCGGATGGGACGCAACTAATCTTCTTCTCTAGTCGAAGCGGCAATATGGATTTGTGGCTTATCAATGTGGATGGCTCGGACTTGACGCAAATCACAGACGATATCTACTTCGACCTGTACCCCAATTGGAAGCCATAGCAGACAAGGTCGTTACGCAGTTGGTCGTAAAATCCCTCGTTTTCATGTCATGGCGAGCCGCGTAGGCGGCGAAGCCCGCCGAAGCGGTGACATGAGCCGGGGGAACTGCGTAACTCCTAAATAAAAAGAGCGAGCCAAGGCGCTCGCTCTTTTTTTGTGGAGAGGAATTTTTATTTGCCGAATTTCTCTTTCAAAATATCTTCGAGGGTCGGCTGTCCGATTTCCTGCAATTCGTAGCGCACGCGCTGAGAGGGTTTGTCCAAGCGGATGACGCGGGTCAAATCAATGGGCGTGCCGATGACGACCAAATCTACATCCGCGCGGCGGATGGTTTCTTCCAAATCTTTCATTTGGGCTTTGCCGTAGCCCATCGCGGGGAGAATCGCGCCGGTTCCGGGGTATTTCTCGTAGGTCGCGGCGATAGATTTCACCGCGAAGGGACGCGGGTCTACGATTTCGGCTGCGCCGAAGCGGCGTGCTGCGACATATCCTGCTCCGTATTTCATGCCGCCATGCGTGAGGGTGGGTCCATCTTCCACGACGAGGACGCGTTTTCCGCGAATCGCGGAGGGGTCGTCCACGAAGAGAGGAGACGCGGCTTCGATTTGAATCGCGTCCGGGTTCAGCGCGCGAAGATTTTCGCGGACGGTGAGCACCGCGTCGGGGTCCGCCGTATCCACTTTGTTGATGACGAAGACATCCGCCATCCGTGCGTTTGTCTCTCCGGGGTAGTACGATGTTTCATGTCCGGGACGGTGCGGGTCGGCGACGACGATTTGCAAATCGGAAACGTAGAAGGGGAAGTCGTTGTTGCCGCCATCCCAGAGGATGATATCCACTTCTTTTTCCGCCTGGCGCAAAATCGCTTCGTAGTCTACGCCCGCGTAGACGATGACGCCGTTATCGAGATGCGGTTCGTATTCCTCGCGTTCCTCGATGGTGCATTCGTGTTTGTCCAAGTCGCTGTAATCGGCGAAGCGTTGGACGGCTTGTTTCGCCAAATCTCCGTAGGGCATGGGATGGCGAATCGCCGCGACTTTGTAGCCCATCTCTCGCAAGATGAGGGACACGCGGCGGGTCGTTTGGCTCTTGCCGCATCCGGTTCGCACCGCGCAAACCGAAACAACGGGTTTACTCGATTTGAGTTGAGTCTCTTTCGTCCCCATTAAACGGAAATCTGCGCCCGCGGCGTTGACCAGCGCGGCTTTGTGCATCACATATTCATGCGGCACATCGGAGTACGCGAAGACAACCTGGTCTACTTTCAGTTCTTCGATGAGACGAGGTAATTCTTCTTCCGCGTAAATGGGGATTCCCTCAGGGTATAACTCGCCCGCCAGCACAGCAGGATACACTCTGCCTTCGATATCGGGGATTTGCGTGGCGGTAAACGCGACGACTTCGTATTCTTCATTGCCTCGGAAAAAGGTGTTGAAGTTGTGAAAGTCGCGCCCAGCGGCACCCATGATGAGGGTTCGGATACGTTTGTTCATTGCGTGAAAACCTCCAAATGAGATATTTCACCGGGAAGGCTCCACCGGCGAGAGAATGTCAAACCCCGGCAGGGGGGTGCGAGCCTTCTTGAAAACCTGCTCTTGCGAGCGGGATTCTCACAAAAAAAAAGAGTATGCCGAAACATACTCTGCTTACATTACCTCCGGCGTGTGGATGACGAGCAGCCGAAGGGCGTTTCGTAATGTCTGCCGCGCTGCGCGGACGAGAGAGAGGCGTCCCGCGCGGAGAGAAGCGGATTCTGCTTGAAGTACCGGCGCGACATGGTAGAAGCGATGGAAGGCGGAGGCTAATTCGTACGCGTAATTTGCCATGACAAGGGGACGATACTCCTCCGCTGCTTGACGCGCCGCGTTGGGGAAACGGGAAATCATTTCTATGAGTTGGATTTCCTGCGGAAGCAATTCCCAGTCGAAGGGGGGAGTCTCCTCGTCCGACAGGATGCCTTCCTCCTCCGCTTTTCGGAGAATGCTGGACGCGCGGACATACGCGTTCTGGATGTAGGGGCCTGTCCGCCCGTCGAAGTTGAGCGCCTCGTCCATATCGAAGACGATATCGCGGTTATTGTCTACTGATAGCATGGCATACGCTAGCGCGCCTAATCCTACCTGCGCGGCAATATCTTCTCGGATGTCGTCCGGCATGGTTGGATTCTTCTCCGCGATTTCCGCGAGGATTCGGCGGACGGCTTCGTCCGCGACCTCTTTGAAGAGGACGACGCGCCCGCGCCGGGAGGACATTGCGCCCTCTGGCAGGGAAACGAATCCGTAGCCGAGATGATAGCATTGCTCTGCTTGTGGAAATCCCCACAGGCGTAAAATGGCGAATGTCTGCTGCAAATGGAGAGATTGCCGGACATCCACTACATATACCGAGCGGTCTACGCCGTATTGCTCGAATTTTAGTTTCGCCAATGCGAGATCTTTCGTCAGGTAGAGGGTTGTGCCGTCGGAACGGAGGATGACGTTGGTGCGGTATTTTTCTTTTTTCAATCCGAGTTTTTCGTCAATCTTCACAATCACCGCGCCGCCTTCGGGACGTTCGTCGTCGGCGATGCCTTTTTCTATCAACTCCTGCACGATGGATTTTGCGAGGTCTTCTACTTCGCTTTCGAAGAACCAGACATCAATTTCGATATCGAGCATGCGGAGGATTTCGCGAAGTTCTTCCAGACTCCATTCGCGGGTACGTTTCCAAAGTTCGCGCACGTAGGGGTCTCCCGCGTCCCATTTTCGATACATTTCGCGGCGTTCTGCGTCGTAGGTTTCGCGTTGCGCTTTTTCTTCCGGGGTTTCGTTTTCTTTCGGTTCGAGGAGGCGCATTGCCTCGACGTATAATTGCAAGAGCCATTGTCCGCGTTCGTGGATTCCTTCCGGCTCTTGTCCTTTGTAGAATTTATCGTAAATCCAGAGGACGGTAATCACGCCCAATCCCAAATCTCCCGGATATGCGGCGCGGATGGTGTCGAATCCCGCGAATTCGACGAGGCGGGAGAGGGATTCACCTAAAATCGCGTTGCGATAATGTCCGATGTGGAAAGAGTGATGCGTGTTCGGTTGGGCGTATTCCACCATGATGCGCTCGTCTCGGGGCGCGCCTCGACCAAAGGAATCGCCGCGGTCGAGTACGGTTTGGACGACCTTCCGCGCGTATTCCGAGGTGGAAAAATAGAGATTCAAATACCCTTTTACCGCTTCGATTCGGGAAAAATCTTTGATTTTCGATAGACGTGCTTTTGCCGTTTCTGCGAGTTCCTGTGCTCGCTGCGGCACGTTGACGCGTTTCCCGCTTCGGGCTTCGTTTGCCGCTGTCTGGAAAAAGGAGGTCGAGATTCCCCATTCGCCATTGAAGGGAATCGGCGTCCATTTCAATGGTGAGAGCGGGATTCCTTCTGCTTCGCAAAAGGCTGCGATGATTTCTTCTGCTTTTCGTTGTGTTTCTTCAAACATATAGCACCTGCGGGGAGACGCGCATCACGCGAAAAAGCGGGAACATTTGACAACGCCGAATGTTCCCGCTAAACCGCTCGTGGGACAAAAGAAAAACTTACTGCGCCTGCTTCTCGAGCGCCGCGAGACGTTTCATTAAGCGTCCTTTGCGACGGGCGGCGTTCTTTTTATGTAAAACGCCTTTTTGTGCGGCTTTATCCAGACGCTTGACAGCCAACAACGCGGCTTCGCGCGCTTTGTCTACATCACCGCTTTCGATTTCCAAACGTGCGCGTTTGACGGCTTTGCGCGCCGCGCCGCGATATACGCGGTTTCGCAGACGGCGTTTTTCATTTTGCCGATTTCGCTTGATTTGAGATTTGATATTAGCCAAAGGTCTTCCTCCAAAAAACATTCTCGTTCGCGAAGCGTAATTCTACATGAAGGCGGGAGATTTGTCCAGCAAAAGAGAGGTCGAAACTCCTTGATGATCGTGAAATTTGATTTTTTGTCTGTTTTTATTTCCTTAAGTCATTTGCTTACTGTAAGGGTTTGTTGTGCCATAAGAATATCTGGGATGTCCCATCCTTTTTGGTCTCTCAATGTGATGAAGGCGCGGCGGTAGAGGAGTTGTACTCTTATCGTGATTGGGCTGGATTCGGCAATGGGGGAAGCATCGAAAACGTAACGGGTGGTATCGCTTTCCAGTGCGGGGATGCGATTGTCGCTCAGGATGCGGGTCGGATTCCAATATGCGCCGGTGGGGGTGACTTCCGTCCACATCTCTTGTAAGGTTTTGGCGTATAGTGTACCGGGGAGCCCGGCGTAATATCCTTGGGAGGCGTCGCCAACTCCCGCCCATTCGGGCAGCACGGGGCCGTTTAGCAGGGGCAACGAGGTTCCCGCGGCATCGGCTTGCACCAGCAGAATCATTTGCCGCAAGGGGCTATCGGTAGGGACATGGTGTCCCGCGCCGGTGTTGGTCAACGTGACTGTGACGGTGACTTGGTTTTCCAACCGTTCGGCTTGGGCTTGCAGCGTAATTGCTTGTTGAAGCAGCGCGGGGGTTACGGTCATATCGTGACTGAAAACGGTGCTTGGGTCACGCTGGCGACCGCCTTTGTCGAAGCGCACGAAGTGGTCGTTTCCCCTGGGGGGCATATGGCAATCCTGACAGGTTTGTCCTGTTTCCGAATCGCTGTATGGGCTGGCGAGCCATTCGCCAAAAGAGTTGTAGATTTGGACATTCCAGAATTCCCCGAAATGACAGGCGGCGCAATATCGGCTTTGCGTGTACACCGGGGCGTAGGTGTCTTCTCCTGGTGCCACGTCGTCGTAAGGTCCTGCGAAGAATTGATGTCCTTGTGGCGGGCGGCGGAATTCGAAGGAGAGAACGCCCGGCATATTGGGATAAGGCAACCCGTCGGCGTTGAGTTTCACGTCCCAGACCTTGTGGCAGAAATCGCATGTCACCCCCTCTGCCCCTGCGCCCGAAACCGCGCGTGGGTCGGTGCCATAGGGCGCATTCACCGCTGCTGCGGGTGTGTGACACGCGGCGCAGTTCCCCGCGGCGCCGGGGAAATCGAGTTGGTAGCCTGGTCCGTAGTAGGGCTGGTTTGGGTCGGGGGGGAGGGTGTACCGTCCATAATCCGGGTTGAAATCGTACCGCGTGAGCGGGCTTTGGTGTCCCTCCATATCTGTGCCGCTATACATGGTGAGAAAACGCGGGTTTTCTGCGGAATGCGCGTGAGGGTCTCGCTGCCATTCGTCGAAGGGCAAGGGTTCGTTTTCCTTGCCGGCATGACAATTTTGGCAATTTTCTGCTTCCCCTGCGTCGGCGGAAGCGCTTATCCAGAGGTATGCCGGGTTGTCTTCCTCGGTAAGAGGCACGAGGGTTATTCTGATGTCGTGGGTGCCGACGGGGAATGTTTCCCCTCCGCCAATGTAATACCCTGGCTTCCACGCGGAAAGCGAAACAGATTCGCCGAAGGGCAGTTCGGAAAAGGTAAACTCTCCTTCGTTATTCGTGAGGGTGAACTCGTTGGTTGTTTGGATGCGCACGATGGCGCCGCTGACGGGACCGGACGAATCTCGCACCACGCCGGAGAGCGTGTTCCCGGTGGCGCAGGATTCCAGTAGAAAGCATGCTCCGCCAAGTGCAAGCAGGAAAACGACAAGCCGTTTCATCGGTTGCCATCCGTGAATTCCCTCCCTCGGGTCCGAGCGGACCGAGGGAGGGAATAAAGGGTTGATCTATGGCGTTTTCCCGGGGGTGCCCAGGCGATAGACGCCGCGCCCGCTGGTGCCGGCATAGAGTACCGAACCATCGGAAGAGAGCGCCAAGACATGAACGTTACGGAAAGTCAAGCCATCATTGAGGGCGTGCCAAGTATCGCCCCCGTCGGTGGAGTAAAAAACACCGGAAAGTGTGGTGGCGGCGTAGAGTACACCTCGCCGGTTGGGGTCGGCAAGGATATATAATACGCTTTCGTTGGGGTTCATGCCGCTGGATGCTTGTTCCCACGTTTGACCGCCATCGCGCGAGCGCCATAGTCCGTAATCTATCAGCCCGGCGTAGAGTGTGTTTGCGTCGAAGGGGTCGCTGATGAGGTGGAAGACGATATAACCGCCTCCCTCTGTATAGGGTTCGGTGGGGGTTGGCAACTGGTGAACGGCGTTGCTGAGAGCGGTCACTTCTTGCCATGTGTTGCCGCCGTCGTGGGTAAGATAAAGCCCTTTTGCTGTGCCCGCCCAAACGGTTTGTGGATCGGTTGCCGATACCAGCAGTGCTAAGAAATTGACGCCTCGTAACGTGTTCTCGTCCACTTGTTCCCAAGTTTGCCCGCCATCGTGAGAGCGGGAAAAACGCGGTACGGGCTGGAGGCATTGCTCGTATTCATCTTCCACGCAGCCGTAATTGGTGAACCCTGCATACATCACCTGCGGATTGGAAGGCGCAACCGCGAAGGCGTGCATGGGGTTGGTGCCGGTGCTTACCAGCCCAAGTGACATTTCCTTGTCAACGTCAATGACCTCGTGGGATTGCCACGTTTGACCGCCATCGGTGCTTTTGTAAAAATGGAAGGAATCGGTGACCAATATCGCGGGGTAATCGTCTTGAGTGTCCAGAAAGGTATAGAGACCCATGACGCTTTCCCCTACGCCGGAAGCGCCCCACGTCTCGCCGCCGTCGTCGCTGCGGAAGTTGTCAGTAAAGATGATACGGGAATCCCACGGTGCCACGCCTAAGGTGTCGGCGATGTCGCCGGTGTAGCCTTTGCTGGCATCTACCCAAGTTTGACCGCCGTCAGTGCTGAGGAAGTTGCCGCCGCCATAATTGTTGATGAACACTCGCATGGGGTCGCGCGGGTCGGCTTGAATGTCAATGGCGAAATCGGCGTGCCGCGCCGCGGTGTAGACGTGCGATTTCACCCAGGTTTGCCCTGCATCGTCGCTGCGCCAGAAGACCACGCCTTTCCCTTCCCTGTCCGTTCCGGCGGCATACCACACCTTCGGATTGGTTGTAGAAATCTCCACAGCATCCATGCCGCCTTCGGGATTGATGAGCACGGCTTCCCAGGTATCGCCGCCATCGTGAGTTACATATACGCCCGATTTGGTAAACGCACCTTCCGGCGCGCTGGGCGGCGCGCTTACCGCGGCAATCAGCGTGTCGGGGTCGGTGGGGTGCATGAACAAACTGGGAATGCTCAAACCTGCCAAGCCGTTTTGCTCGTTCAGCACTTCCCAAGTTTTGCCGCCATCTTTTGAGCGCAAAATGCCCACGCCGCCCCACTTTCCGGCTGCCTCGTCGGCATTGGCGGGCGCGCGGTCGAAGATTCCGGTGGAAACGTAGATTCGGTTGGAATCGCGCGGGTCAATCCAGATGTAACGCGCCAGATTGTCGCCTGTCCAGATGAGCCGCCAGTTTGCGCCGTCGTCGTCCGAGCGGTAGACTTCTCCTTTGACCCCAGGCCCGCCGCCGAACACCCAACCGCTCACCTCCGCAGCCGCGTAAACTACATGAGGGTTGTTAGGGTCAATGGTGATGCCGCGGAAACTGCGCCCCTCCGATGTAATTCCGCTGTCGCGTTGCTCCCAGGTTTTGCCGCTATCGGTGGAGCGATAGAGATGTCCGGTCAGGTAAGTGCCTGCCCAGACGATGTCTGGATTGTGAGGGTCAATCGTTAGGCAGAAGATTGGGACGCCGCCGATTACATCCACGAACATGCCTTCGTTCGTGCGGAACCAAGTTTTTCCGCCATCCAGACTCTTGCTCACTCCGGCGGCAACATCGGTGACGAACATGACATCGGGGTTGTCGGGACGCATGCGCACATCGTAGCCGATGCCGCCGGGAGGCCCGCCGAGATCCACCCAGGAGCCTGCCTCGTAGGCTGGTCCGGAGGAAGGCGGTTGAGAGGGTTCCTCGTTTGTAGGAGGCGCCTCCTCCGAGCCGCTATTTTCAGCGGGATTCTCGGCTTCGGGAGCGCCTTCCATTACCTGCACTGTCACTTGGCGCTCTTCAACGCCTGTTTCGGTGACCACTTGAAGAAAATAGGTGGTAGTTTCGGAAGGGCATACCTCTTTGCTGCCTTGGTCGGGAAGGTTTTCCCCGTCCATGATTACCTCGACGTGTGGGAGAGAAATTTGCCATTGCAATGTGGCACATTCCCCCGGGGCAATTTGTTCTGGTTCCGCTACAAATAAGATTTGTTGCGAAGTTTCCGGTGGCGGTGCGGCAGCGGGTCCGCAGGACGCCAAAAGCAACATCAAGACAAGGATAATTATTGAAAGAGGTAATAAAGATGGGCGGTCAGTCAACATAGGAACAACCTCCTTTCCTGTTCATACTTCTTCTGTGAATCCCTCTATGCCGCCACGATGAAATGTATTTTTTTGAATCATACGCAATTGAATTCCAATTACGCATTTGTTCTTTTTGTAACTTATGTTATTTCCATCTTACATTAAAATCAATGTTTTTTGCAAACCCCGCGAAGTACTATTTTTCGTTGTCAAAAAGCATTTTTTCGGGATATGCCCGCGTGGAATAGGGGGAAGCCAAATTTTAGAATTTGAAATGTGATAAATTTC
>CAZDGZ010000032.1:0-16728 GCA_964505165.1 uncultured Anaerolineaceae bacterium
TGTAGAACGACGCGGGGAGGATTTTCTTGCGCATTATTTCGTTTGGAAGCGTTTATCTCGTAGAAGGGTGAGCCGCACCCCTTTTTCCAGCGGAACGGAAGGCTGATATCCAAGTTTTCGACGCGCTAACGTCAAATCGGCGCGCATTCGCGAGACGCCGCCGGATGACCTCGGATTGTAGACGACTTCCGCGCGGCTTTCGGTGACTTTCAGCACTGTCGAGACGAGCGCGCGGACGCTGGTCTCCTCGCCCGAACCGACGTTGATGGCTAGTCCGTTCAGCCCCGGCGCGGTCGAAGCGGCGACGAGGGCTTTGACCACGTCATCCACATAGACGTAATCCCGCGTTTGTTCGCCGTCGCCGTGAACGACGAGAGTCCCGCCGCGCAGCGCCTGACGGAGGAAATGCGGCACGACAGGCGGATGCGACGCGGGGAGCCGCTGCCCCGGCCCGTACGCGTTGAAAATTCTCAAACTGACGGTTTCGATTCCCCACAATTGCCCGATTGTGCGGACGTAATACTCCGCCGCGAGTTTGGAGACGGCATAGGGGGAACGCGGATTTGGGGAGACCTCCTCGCGAATAGGCTGCTCTGCGAGGTCGCCGTAGACCGCGCCCGAAGACGCGAGAACCACGCGTCGGACGCCGACATCTCGCATCGCCTCCATCAGGCTGACCGTCCCGCCGACGTTGACGGCGTTGTATTCGCGCGGGTAGAGAATCGATTCGGGGACGGAGACTCTCGCCGCGAGGTGGTAGACGCAGTCCACATCCTGAAGCAATGTCCATAACTTCGGGCGGTCGTTTACATCGCCGCGCGTAAAATGCACATCAGGCGAGAGCGCGTTCGGATCCCCGGTGGATAAATCATCCAAGCCGCGAACCTGATGCCCTTCACGGGCAAGTTGATTGGCGAGCGCAGCGCCGAGAAATCCCGCCGCGCCGGTGATAAGAAAATTCATGAAACACTCGATGCGTTAAGAATGGAGTCGGGCGGGATTATAGCATGCCTCGCCTTTTCGCGGTGGTAGAATCTCTTTCAGAAAATTTTGCAGAGAAGAAGAGGAGCCTTGACGATGAAAATTCTCCGCTTTTGGATGTCCCTACTCGCGGGAACGATACTTCTCGCCGCGTGTACATCTTCGCCGCAAACGAAGCCTCCCGCTTCGGGAACTGCTGAGCCTGTCGTCTCCACGAGGACACCGCGCCCGAAGGTGGACGCGCCGGAAATTCTTCAATTCGACATGCTTACCGAAGACACGGGATGGGCGTTGACGCGCGACGCGCTCCTTCGCACCGAAGATAGCGGCAAAACCTGGTTTGACATCACCCCTCCAAACGCGGAAGGCGATGTCGCCGGAAAGATGACCTCGGCAGTGGTGTATTTCCTCGATTCCCGCACGGGCTACCTCTTGATGCGGAGTGTGGAAGATTCTAGCGTGGGAACAATTTACTTTACCGAAGATGGCGGCGAAACCTGGAAATGGGGCAAAGTTCCCTTCGGCGCGAGCGTTTTGCAATTCCCCGATGCTGCTCATGGATTTGCGATGATGGATTTGGGCGCGGGCGCGGGTTCGATGGGCGTTGCCATTTACGCGACCTCCGATGGCGGCGCGAACTGGACGCGCGTGTTTCAACATGATCCCATGCTGGACGCGTCGCTTCCCCTCAGCGGAATCAAAAATGGCATTTCTTTCTTCGACGAGACGCGCGGCTGGGTCACCGGCTCTCGCCCGATGGACGGGGATGTCTACCTCTTCCGCACCGACGACGGCGGGTATACCTGGACCCAGCAGCCCATTGCCCTCCCCGAAGGATACGAATCCGCGTTGACGATGACCGAGTCTCCGGTTTTCTTTGGAAAAACGGGCTTTCTCCCGGTTTTCCTTTTCGGCGAAGAAAACCAACTGGATATTTACACGACAAAGGACGGCGGCGAAACCTGGACGAGCAGCCCCTCTCTCATTCCCTGGGGCGGGCAATGCGTTTTCTACTCCGCGACGGGAGCCGTTGTCTGGAACGGGACGGCGTTCTATCATTCGGAAGATGCTGCACAAACCTGGTCAATCACTATCCCTGACCGCGTCTTCGGCGATGATTTCGTCCAGATAGATTTCACCGACGCGGCAAACGGCTGGGCGTTGACCCTTGCCGAATCCGGGCATGTATCCTTGTACCGCTCGACGAATGGCGGCGCGACCTGGGAGGCGTTGATACCGTGAAATTTTACGTCGTCTGGCGGGGACGTGTGCCCGGCATCTACGATTCGTGGGAGGCGTGCGAGGCGCAGGTCAGGGGATTTTCCGGTGCAGCCTTCAAAGCCTTCCCGACCCGCGAGATGGCAGAAGCCGCGTTTTCCGGGGATTATGAAGACTACAAGGGAAAACCTGCCTCTGCGAAGCAATGGCTCTTTGCGCCGACTCCTCCCCGTCTCCCCTCTCTCTGCGTGGACGCGGCATGTTCCGGCTCGCCGGGGCCTGTGGAATATCGCGGCGTGGATACAGAATCAGGGAAGGAGTATTTTCGACGGGGTCCTTTCGCGGAGGGAACGAATAACGTCGGCGAGTTCCTTGCTATCGTTCATGCGCTGGCATGGGTAGAGAAACATGCTCCGGGGACGCCTATTTATTCGGATTCGGAAACCGCGCTGGCGTGGGTGCGCGCGGGACACTGCAAGACGACTCTCGCGAAGACTGACGCGAACGCGCCTCTCTTCGAGCGGATTTCCCGCGCGGAACTTTGGCTTCGGGAGCACCCTCAGGCGCTGGAAGAGACGCCCATACTCAAATGGGATACCCGCGCGTGGGGCGAGATCCCTGCGGATTTTGGGAGGAAGTAAACGATGAAGATTGTCGTATTTGGGGCAGGTGGGGTTGGCGGTTATTTCGGAGGACGCCTCGCGGAAGCGGGCGAGGAGGTCGTTTTCATCGCGCGGGGCGCGCATCTCTCGGCAATTCGGGAGAAGGGACTGCGCGTGGAAAGCATCGAAGGCGATTTCTTTCTCCCCTCGCCTCGCGCGACAGATTCCCCGGAAGACGTTGGGACTGCGGATGTCGTTTTGCTGGGCGTGAAAGCCTGGCAAGTGCCGGACGCTGCGCGGCAGATGCGTCCGCTCGTGGGCGAGAAAACGTATATCGTCCCGCTCCAAAACGGCGTGGACGCGCCCTCGCAACTCGCCGAGATTTTTGGGGCGGAACGAGTCTTGGGCGGATTTTGCCAAATCAGCGCGCGAATTGCCGCTCCGGGGAAAATTCAGCATACGGGAATCGCGCCGTATCTCGCATTCGGCGAACTCGACGGGACGCGTTCCTCCCGCGCGGAATCCCTCCTGAATGCGTTTCGCGCGTGTAAAGGGATGCGCGCGGAAATCCCCGAAGATATCCTCGCCGCGATGTGGCGAAAATTCCTCTTTATCTCCGCGATAAGCGGCATCGGCGCGGTGACGCGTCAGCCGGTGGGCGTTTTTCGCCGCGTCCCCGAGACGCGCGCGATGCTCCGCGCGGCGCTGGAAGAGGGCGCGGCGGTCGCGTCGGCGAAGGGCGTCGCCCTTCCCGAAGACATCGTTTCGCAAATTCTCACGTTCATCGATTCCATTCCCCCGCATGTCACGGCTTCGATGCAGCGCGATTTGATGGAGGGGAGACCCTCCGAACTCGATTCGCAAAACGGCGCGCTTGCGCGTATGGGCAGAGAAACCGGAGTCCCGACGCCGACGCATGAATTTCTCTATGCCGCGCTGCTTCCGATGGAACGTGCAGCGAGGGGCACTCTTGATTTGGAGGAAACAGCATGAAATCCTATCGAAAAGAATTGTGGTTTCACACGCCGACCCGACGCGCGTTTATCAACATCACGCCTCAGGTCAATGAAGCCCTGCGTGAAAGCGGAATCCGCGAGGGGTTATGCCTCGTCAACGCGATGCACATTACCGCCTCCGTTTTCATCAATGACGATGAATCCGGGCTTCACCAAGATTACGAAAAATGGCTGGAAGAACTCGCGCCGCACGAGCCGGTGAGCCAATATCGTCATAACCGTACTGGCGAGGACAACGCCGACGCGCACATGAAGCGGCAAGTGATGGGACGCGGAGTCGTCGTCGCGGTTACCGACGGCAGGCTGGATTTTGGTCCCTGGGAACAGATTTTTTACGGAGAATTCGATGGGCGTCGCCGAAAGCGAGTCCTCGTGAAAATCATTGGCGAGTGACGACCGTTTCTTTACGATTCTGCAATACGCGGGAAACCGCCGCGAGAGTATAATTCGTCATGGCGTGTTTCCCGCTAATTTTTTCATCGCATATAGGAAGGATGCAATGCCCGACCCTCGTGTCTCCAAACTCGCAAAAGTTTTAATTCATTATTCTCTTGAACTTCAAGAGGGGCAGCAAATGCTTCTCCGTACTTCGCCGCTTGCGGACGAACTTTCCCTCGCGGTTTTGGAAGAAGCGGTCAAAGTCGGCGCGCATGTCACCGCGTTGAACAACATCCCCGGCGCGCAGGAAATTTTCTTCAAATATGCTTCGGATGCTCAATTGGATTTCATCTCTCCTGTTCAGAAAATGATTGCCGAAACCTATGACGCGTATTTGAATCTGGAAGCCCTTTACAACACCCGCGCGCTTTCGGGCATAGACCCTAAGAAACAGGCGCGGGCGCGCAAAGCCAACGCGGAGATTAGCAAAATTTTCATGTCCCGCGCGGCGAAAGGTGAACTCCGTTGGTGTATCACCGTTTATCCGACTCACGCGATGGCACAAGAAGCCGATATGTCCCTGAGCGATTACCGCGAATTCGTTTTCGGCGCGGGGATGCTCAACGAGGAAGACCCCGTCGCCTACTGGATTGAAGAGGGGCGGCGGCAACGTAGACTCATCGAATGGCTGAAAGGCCGCGACAAAGCCGTTCTCAAAGGCGACAACGTGGATATGACTCTCTCGATAAAAGACCGTGTCTTTGTTCCGGCGGATGGAAAATACAACTTCCCCGATGGCGAAATCTTCACTGGACCTGTCGAAACCTCCGCGAATGGGTGGATTCGATTCCGTTACCCCGCGATTTACGGAGGGAAAGAAATCGAAGATATCGAACTCTGGTTTGAGAATGGACGCGTGGTCAAAGAAAAGGCGAGTAAGAATCAGGATTTGTTGACCGCACTGCTGGATACCGATGCAGGGTCGCGTTATTTGGGCGAATGGGGCATCGGAACGAATTACGGCATTCAGCGTTTTACCAAAAACATGCTTTTCGATGAGAAAATCGGCGGGACGATTCACCTCGCCGTCGGCGCGGGATATCCCGAGACCGGAAGCAAAAACGAATCCGGGCTTCATTGGGATATGCTCTGTGACATGAATCACGCGGAAATCACGCTGGATGGAGATCTCTTTTACAAAGACGGGAAACCGGTTGTCTAATACCTGCCTTTTGCTGGGAGCGATATTGTGAGCAACGCCGAACGATTTTTTGAAGCCATTCAAGAAGGAAACGAGGACGAAGTATTTCACCTCCTTTCGGAAGATTCCATGTTGATTTATGCTCGCGATTCGCAGGGGCATTCTCCTATTCTCGCGGCGGCGTATGCGGGTCAAATGGATATCGCCAAACGTTTGGCAGATAAAACCGTTTTGTTGACGATTTTCGAATCGGTCGCGATTGGACGGGTGGCACACATCGTCCGCCTTTTGGCGAAAGACCCCGATGTCGTGAACACATACGCGGAAGATGGCGCGACGCCGCTCCTTCTCGCCGCGTGGTTCGGACATGAAGACGTAGCGGAATTCCTCCTGAAGGCAGGCGCGCGGGTCAATTCCGCGGCGAAAAATAATTCGAAGATGATGCCGCTCCACGCGGCGGCGGAGAACCGCCACGCGGAAGTCGCCCGGATTCTCCTCTCCGGCGGCGCTGACCCGAATGCTTCCCGGCAGGGCGGCGTGACTCCGTTACACATCGCCGCGCGAAACGGCGATATCCCTCTCATTCGTCTTCTGCTCTTCAACGGCGCGGATTTGAAGATGACGACTTACGACGGGCTTCGCCCTCTCGACCTTGCGCTCGCGGAGGGACACGAAGACGCAGCGGAGCTGTTGCGGGAGGAAATCACGAAGCGGTTTCGCCGTATTCGCACGGTTTCGCTTCCGAAAGATTGAGGGGATTCTTCTAAAGCGCCATGACGGAAACTTTTCTCATCGTTGGATTAGGCAACCCTGGACGGGAATATCGCGAAAGCCGTCATAACGTGGGGTTTATGGTCGTAGACAGGCTTTCGGTGCGTTTGAATGTCTCGTTGACGCGATATCAGGCGAAGGCGTTGGTCGGTTCTACGCATTACGAGGGGAAAAAGATTTTTCTCGCGAAACCGCAGACCTACATGAATCTCTCCGGTCAGTCGGTAGCGGGATTGGTGCGGTTTTACAAGTTGCCGCTCTCGAATCTTTTGGTGATTCATGATGATTTGGATATCCCCTTTGAGACGCTGCGCCTTCGTCCCGATGGCGGTTCGGGAGGGCAAAAAGGGGTCGCGGATATCATCGCGAAACTTGGAACGCAGAAATTCCCTCGCCTGCGCGTAGGGATTGGGCGCCCTCCGGGAAGGATGGACGCGGCGGATTATGTGTTGCAAGCCTTCTCCGATGAGGAGTTCTCGCTTCTTTCGGGCGTTTTGGATAGGGCTGCGGACGCCGCGTTGACCTTTTTGACGCGTGGACTGGACGAGGCGATGACCCGCTTCAACGCCTCTCTCTGACGCGGTACCGACGCGGTACTTGAATCGAAAAAGCGTCCTCGTTTTCAGAGGACGCTTTTTTATGCGAGATTCGCCGTTTAGGAGTGAACGTGCCCGTGTGCGAGTTCTTCTTCGCTCGCGGCGCGAAGCCCGAGGACTTCGACATCGAAGGTCAGTTCTTTTCCCGCGAGGGGATGGTTGAAGTCCAGGCGGATGGTTTCTTCTCCCACTTTGTCGATTCGCGCGTACATGGGGTTGCCGCTTTGGTCGTCTACTTGCAAATCTACGCCGACTTCCAGAGGGATATTGGGAGGGAAAGAGGCTCGCGGCACTTCGACGAACGCGTCCTCCATGATTTCTCCGTAGCCATCTTCTGCCGAAAGGACGACTTGTTTCGTTTCGCCGACTTTCATCCCTTCCATTTCGCGTTCCAGTCCGGGGATAATTGCGCCGATTCCCTGAATAAACTCAAAGGGTGCGCCGCCTTGCGAGGTGTCTATGATGTCGCCTTCCACGCGAAGGGTGTAGTGCATCGAGACGACTTGCCCCTTCGAGACGGTAGTTGTTTCAGTCATTTTTTCTCCTTGCTCCAGCCGAGAACGGAGGCTGGATAAATTTCGCCCATTGTATCACAGGGAAATCAGGCTTCGAACGTTCCCACAATTCGCAGGATGTCGAACCCCTCCGCGAAATCCCGTTCTGCCAGCGCGCCGTGGCGAATCATGATGGCGCGGAGCAAATCGGCTTGAAAATAGTATTTCTCTGCGTAGGTCTTGTATTGTGCGAGGGCTTCGATTTTCTTCTCCACGTCTTCTTCCGAGACCTCTACGAGAAAATCCGGGAAAAATCCGTGACTGGAACGAATCACGTCGAACCCCAAAACCGTGATTCCGCGAAACGCACGCAGGGCTTCTGCCGTCACCGCGTTGTGGTCTTGGTGGACGTCTTGCGCGCTGTGCGTGAAGATGATGTCGGGACGAAAGTCTCGGCGCAATTTCAGCAGATATTCCAGCAATGCTTGTCGTTGCGCGGGGAATTCTCGCGTGGTGAAGGGTCCCAAAATCACGTTTTCTTTGGGGACGCCGAGGACCTCCATGCTTGCGCGGTGTTCCTCGACGAGATTCTTCAAGAGGGGGTTTTTCTGGTTGTCGGATAGGGTGACGCAAAGAACCTCCCCTTGAGAGGTGATTCGATGAAGGAGCGCGCCTGCGCCGAGTTCGATATCGTCTGGATGCGCGCCGATGAACAACGCGCGTTTTCCGTAGAATTTCATGGAAGACTCCGCTTTATTTGATTCCGATGAACCCGCCGACGACTTTCGTCATCACGAGTTTTCCTTCTTTTTGGAGGCGTTTTTCCGCGACCTCCGAGATAGCCTTCATGACAGATTCGAATTCCTCTTTGCCGTTGAAGAGTCCGCTCCAGAGTTTTCTATCTTCGGAAAGGGAGGCGCGGGTATAGGCGAGGAAAGGCGCGGTTTCCGGGAAGACGAGCGGATTTTCAAAGATGTGTACTTCGACTTCGCGGAAGGTCTCTTTCATCGCGCCGAGGATTTCCGTGCTGTATCGCGAGGAGCCGGGCATGGGCGGGATGGGCTTGCCGGTGGCTTCTCGGATGATGTCGTAGAAGAGGCGTTTGTTTTCAGGCATGGGCCCGCTGGTGAAGAGGCGTCCGCCGGGGACGAGGACGCGGTGCATTTCGCGAATGGTGGCGGGGATGTCTTCGGCGTAGTAGATGGCGAAACAGCAGGATTCCAAATCGAAACGATTCTCCTCGAAGGGAAAAGTCTCGTTGAAGTTCAGAGTCATGAAGCGGATGGGGTCGCCCCGCTTCGCGTTTTCTGTGCGTGCCTTGTCGAGAAGTTCCTCGTTGACATCGCCGCCCACGATTTCCGCGTTTCCTTTCGTGTAATCATAATAGAGGAAACATTGTTTTCCCGCGCCGCAGCCTACATCCAAAATGCGGCTTCCCTGTGCGGGTTTCAGGAGGTCGAGCATCCAATCGTCGATATTGCGTGTCCCGTATTTTTCGTGAATGTTGATTCGCTCAAGCAGGTCGTCGGTGGTTTCCCGATAGTCAATTTTCATCAGAGTTTTCTCCTTTGAGGAAGTAACAGGGGGGTAAAGCGGCGCAATTTTATCATACCTCGGCGGGTGGGGCTAACCGCTGGACTCGGCGACGCACGGAGTTCGCGCGATGCGAACTCCTCTCTCCCAGTTTTGGGAGAGGGGGCGGGGGTGAGGGCACACGCGCGCGAATGTGTACATCTCCTTTGTGGGAAAAAAACTTGCTTTTTTAATCGTTGCCCTCGATACGCCGCTTCGCGGCTACTCGGGCAGCGACTATCGCGCGACATGCGCCACCCCCTCCCCAACTACCAAACTACGAAACTACGAAACTACCCAACTACGAAACTACGAAACTACCAAACTAACAGACTACAAATAATTCAACTCGCGCGCCTGCTTCCTCAAATCCTCGCGGAAATCGGGATGCGCGATGCCGATGAGCGCCTGCGCTCGCTGGCGAATGGTCTTCCCGTATAAGTCCGCCACGCCGTATTCCGTCACCACATAGCGGACGTGATTCCGCGTGGTCACGACTCCCGCGCCGCGTTTGAGCATCGCGGTGATGCGGCTGAAGCGTTTCCCGCTCCTCGTCGTCGTGTCGCTGGGCAACGCGATGATGGGAACTCCGCCTTTCGAACGGGACGCGCCGTAGATGAAATCCAATTGCCCGCCCACGCCGCTATACAAACGCGGACCGATGCTATCGGCACAAATCTGTCCCGTCAAATCCACCTCGATAGCGGAATTGATGGCGACCATCCGCTCGTTCTGCGCGATGACAAAAGGATCATTGACGTATTCGGTGCGGTGCATCTCAATGAGGGGATTATCGTCCACCCACTCGTAGAGACGCTTCGTCCCCAAGATAAACCCCGCGACAATTTTGCCCTGATGCAACGTCTTGCGCGCGCTCGTGATGACGCCCGCTTCTACCAAATCAATCACGCCATCCGAAAAGAGTTCGGTATGCACGCCGAGGTCTTTTTTATCTCGCAGGAATTTCAACACCGCATCGGGGACTGCGCCGATTCCCATCTGCATCGTCGCGCCGTCGGGGATGAGTTCCGCGATATGCGAGGCAATCTTCTGCACCGTCTCGGAGGGTTCGCCCGTCGTCATCGGCAATTCGGCAATAGGATAGTCCACCGGCACGATGTAGTTCAAGCGGCTGACATGAATGAACGCGTCCCCCAGCGTTCGCGGCATCTGCTCATTGACTTCTGCAATGATGATTTTCGCAGATTCCGCCGCCGTCTTCGTCAGACCCACCTCGACGCCGAGGCTGCAAAATCCATGTTCATCCGGCAGCGAAACGTGGATGAGAGCGACATCCACCGGCAAAATGCCGTTCTTGAAAAGAAGCGGAAACTCGGAAAGAAGCACGGGCGTGAAATCTGCGCGCCCCTCCTGCACGGCTTTGCGGATATTCGCGCTGATGAACATGGTATTGACGCGCAAATGTCCTTCCATTTCTGGACCCACATACGCGGGGTCGCCCACCGTGAGCGCCTGGCAAATCTCCACATCGCGGAGTTCCGGGGCGTAAGCAACGAGCGCGTCGAGAACACGAAAAGGGACGGAGACATTCCCCGTCAGGAAAACGCGCTGATTGGATTGAATCACGCGGACGGCTTCCTCCGCGCTGACGATTCGGGAATGGTAGAGAGATTTCCAGTCCATCGCTTAACTCCTGCCGGGCAAACGAGAGAGATGACGCAGCGCGCCGCCATGTGTGTTGACGGCTTTTTCCAGCGAGGGGCACGCGGCAATTGCCTCTTCCACGCCCTTCTTTGCCAACTCCGTGATGTAGGGCATCGCCGCGTTGACGAAGGCGTGAGTCGCGGTGCGCGCGACGACGCCGGGCATATTCGGGACGCAATAATGGATGACTCCCTCCTCGATGTAAGAGGGACGATCATGAGTCGTCGGGTGAGAGGTCTCCACGCATCCGCCTTCGTCTACGCTGACATCAATGATGACGGAACGCGGCCTCATCGTCCGAACCATTTCGCGGGTCACGAGAACGGGAGTCCGCTCACCGGGGACGAGAACCGCGCCGACGAGAACGTCGGCGTACGCGACGACGCGCTCGATGTTGTGGGTCGTCGCCATCATCGTCGTGACGCCGCAAAAATGCGATTCGATTCGCCGCAGCGCCTCGATATCCTTATCCAAGACGGTGACGTGCGCGCGGAGTCCGCGGAAGGCTTGCGCCGCGTGCGTGCCGACGACTCCCCCGCCAAGGATGACGACCTCCGCCGGAGGGACGCCAGGAACGCCGCCGAGGAGGATTCCCTTCCCGCCACAGGTATTCTGCAAAAGCCGCGCCGCCATCTGCGCCGCCATCGCGCCGCCAATCTGGCTGAAAGGACGCAGCACGGGACGGATCCCCTCCTCGGTTTGAATCTGCTCATACGCGAGCGCGGTGATTTCCTTTTCGAGGAGCAAGTCCACCTTATCCTGCCGCGCGGAAGAGAGGTGCAAAAATCCGGCAATCGCCGTTCCGGGGCGAAGCCACTCGATTTCTTCTTTCAAGGGACGCGCGACCTTCAACAATAAATCCGCTCGTCCGAATACTTCTTCGGGAGAATAGACGATATGCGCGCCCGCCTGTTCGTACTCCAAATCGCTGAACCCCGCGCCGACTCCCGCCTCGTGTTCGACGAAGCAGTGATGCCCCTGACGAGAGAGAATCTCCACGCCTGCGGGCGACAATCCGACGCGAAATTCATAAGGACGCCGCTCTTTGGGAATGCCGATATACATAAACACCTCGCTTTCTTGTTCGCGCGGGAAGCGCCGCGCGTCTACGCCGCGCCGAGAAGACGCGCCAGAATGGCTTTTTGTGCGTGCAGCCGATTATGCGCCTGCGGGAAGAGGCGGGAATGTTCGCCGTCCGCGACCTCGTCGGTGATTTCCTGTCCGCGATGCGCGGGGAGGCAGTGCATCACGATGACGTCCTCGCGCGCTTCGTTCACCAACGCCGCGTTCACTTGATAAGGCGGGAAAACCTTTTCGCGCCGCGCGGCTTCTTCTTCCTGTCCCATACTCGTCCACGTGTCGGTATAGAGAACATGCGCGTCCTTGACGGCTTCATGCGGGTCGCGGAGGAGGGTGACCGATGCGCCGTGTTCCGCCGCGAATTTCTTTGCCAGCGCGACGCTTTCTTCATCCAATTCGTACCCTTCGGGGCTGGCAATGGTGAAATTCGCGCCGAGTTTCGTCACGGCAAACATCAACGATACCGCCACGTTGTTCCCGTCGCCCACATAGGTCACATTCAGCCCCTCGAGCGAGCCGAATTCTTCTTGAATGGTGAGCACATCCGCCATCGCCTGACAGGGATGGTTGTAATCGCTCAATCCATTGATGACCGGCACACTCGCCCATTTTGCCAACTCGACGACGTGCTCATGGTCGAAGACACGCGCCATGACGACTTGGACGTATCCAGAAATCACGCGCGCCACATCCGCGATGGATTCGCGTTTTCCGAGTCCGATTTCGGCAGGAGAAAGATAAAGCGCATCGCCGCCGAGATGACGCATCGCCATATCGAAGGACACGCGCGTCCGCAAACTCGGCTTCTGGAAAATCATCGCCAGCACCTTCCCCTGCAAAATCGGTTTGTTGCCGCCTGCAAAATACTCTTTCTTCAAGCGGACGGCAAGGTCGAGCATTTCTTGAAGGTCTTCGGAAGAATAATCGGGAATGGCAAGAAAATCTTTCTTCATCTTATCTCCTTTGTTCGCTCCGCGAGTCTCGCGGAAGAATTATTGCTGGGGTTGACGGAATTTCCGCCAATACCGCGCCAAACCGGTCGCGGACATATAGACGGGGTTGGCAATTTCGTAGGTTTGCAACACTTCTTCGCTCACGCCCGCCGCGAGTCCCTGTTCGTGAAGCCAGGTTTCGACCATTTGTCCAAGTTCCTCGAGGGAAGGATTCTTCGGCATGACGGAATCCAGCCATCGGGAGGTTTCGTCCACCGCCGCCAACGCGGCGCGGAAATGTGCGTCCGCGTCGTCGAAGATGCCGAAATGGGTCGGCGCGACGCGGCGGAATCCCATCCCCTGCAATCGCTCCAAACTAGCGCGCCATTTTTCCAGATGCAACTCCGGCGGAACCAGCGGAAGGCGGACATAGGAATATCCCGGCATCCGAACGCCGCCGATATCGCCCGTAAAGCAGATATCGCCGACAGCGTACGCAATGTGATGCTCCGCGTGCCCGGAGGTATGCAACGCCTTCACCTGAATCCCGCCGACGCTCACCGATTCGCCGTCTTCGAGAGGCTTCAGCCGGTCTTCAGGGACGGAAAGGAATTCTCCCCAAAGGGTATCCATCTTGTCGCCGTAAATGCGGGTTGCGCTGGCGAGAAGCCGTTCAGGGTTCAGCATGTGCGGTGCGCCGACCGGATGCACACAAATCGTCGCGCCCTGCCGGGCGAGAAATCCCGCTGCGCCCGCGTGGTCGAGATGAATATGCGTCAAGAAAACATGGGTGATATCGGAAAAAGAAAAGCCCTCCTCTCGAAGGCAGGAATCCAACCTTTCGAGGGTAGAGCCGGGACCCGATTCGACGAGCGCGACGCCCTCCGCATGAGGGAGAAGATACGAAGCGATTGCCTGCGCGCGTCCTTGAAACTGCAAATCCAGCGTGCGGACGGAAGAAGCCATCGAAACCTCCTGAAAGAACGAGAAAGATAGGGAGCGCCCGAAACGCCGCGGACCAGAAAAGCCGCGAACGTTTACAGAGAGACTCGCTCTACACCTTGCGAACGCGCGCTAATGATACCATCCCCTCCCCTCTCGCGGAAGAAATTTGGTATAATGCCCCCACGCCCCCGTAGCTCAATGGATAGAGCGCCTGACTTCGAATCAGTAGGTTGTGGGTTCGAGTCCCGCCGGGGGCGCCTACCCTCACCCCCTTTCCTGTCTCCCACCCCCACATATGGGAGGAAGGAAGGGGGGCTCCACCAAAAAACAGCGATTTGCTGCAAATATACTGCAACGGATTACCAAGAAACATCTTTGCCTCTTTTACTGTATCCCGAAGCGACCTCACCATACGAAGGCTTCACTTCATCAGGATACAAAAGTTTATCCAACGACTCTGCCATTTTTTTTTGCAAGGTCGGAAGCAGATGAGAGTAAATATCCAACGTTGTCTGCACAGTGGAATGCCCCAAGCGCTCCATAGCCACTTTCGGGCTGTTCCCTTGTAACAACATAAACGAGGCTGCCGTATGCCTCAAATCGTGAAAACGTATAGATGGAAGCCCAGCCTCTTCCAAAAGCACCTTAAATTCACGCAAAAGATTCCGAGGAGACTTAGGAGTTCCTATCGAGGATGGAAACACTAACTCGTATTCTTTCCACCTCTTGCCAGCAGACGCACGCTGTAGTTGCTGAAATTGTTCATGCTCACGCAATTTGTCTTGGGTAATGGGCCCAATGGAAATACGCCGACGAGAACTACTCGTCTTTACATCCGTGAAAACCATCCCCTGCCCAACCTGATATTGCACCTGACGCTGAACAAATATGGAACCAGAACCCCAGTCTATATCCGACCACTTCAGCCCAAGAATTTCACCCTGACGCATCCCCGTTGCAATTGCCAATGTATAAAGCGCTTCAGAGTGGTGCTTACGAGCAACCTCTAATAAACACTGCACTTGCTGCACATTCAAAATAGACATATCCCTATGTCGCCGATACCTAGGCTTATCTACTTTTTCAACGGGATTTTCTCTCACTAGGCGATGTTTGACCGCATAAGCAAATGCTTGCCTCAAGACAATGTGAATTAATTCCAGGGTTCGGCTTCCTCTAGAACTCGCCGGGTCTTTAGAAAGCTCTCGCCGTTTCTTGGCAAGCAATTCTTCAACCACAAAAGCATCGATATCAACAATCAATTGCTCTCCCAACTCCGGCAAAATATGTAGGTGAGCGACATTCTTATATTGCAAAAACGTCTTCGCTCCAATGCTATATTCTTTAGCCCGAAGCCATAGAGTAACCAGTTCAGCAAGGCGAACCCCTTGACGACGCAAGACATACTCCGACTCGTCTCGCTGAAGCATCTCTCGATGCCATCTTTGCGCCTCTCTTTTCGTAGAAAAAGTCGCCGTACGGCGGATACCTCCTCGAAGAGAGACCTGCACAGTCCAGCGCCCACCTCGCCGATAGTATGTCCCCTCACCATTGCCACGTCGCTTTCTACGAGGTGAACTACTCATCGTCTTTACTTGCACCTTGTACATGCGTACGGATAAATGCTTCTAAATCCTTTTCGCGTACGCGCACCGCGCGCCCAATGCGAACCACAGGAAACTCCTCCCTTCTTGCCAACTGATACGCCCAAGAAAGGCTGGCGTTCAGTCTATCGGCAACATCCTGCATCCGAAGCAATGCTGGGTATTTGGAGGTATCGTTCATAAAAACACCTTTGCTATAGGAGGTACATTTTTCTAAAAAAAACACTTTTCACCACAGGAGGCGCATCTCTTCTACCACAAGAGATAAATCTCTTCTAAAAGAGATACAGCATTCTACCCACACACCTGCTTTCTGTCAAGAGTTGCAACAACCCTTCCAGAGAAAGAGGTTCCAAAGATGTTTACTCAAGAAAAGTTAGGCCACTGGATAAAAAAAGCCAAGCAGTCTCGAGGCTTGCGAACAGACGATTTAGCAAAATATAGCAGCGTTGCTTCAGGACAAATCAGCCGCGCGGAAAAAGGACTCTCGTGCACTATCATCACACTGGTAAAACTTTGTTACGCCCTACAAATCCGCCCATTAGACTTTGCTCTCGAATTCGACTTACAACCTGTAGCACGGTTTATCCAAGAAAGAGAAAAAAACTCCTCAGCAGAGCACATTGCCCCATTAGGCATAGACGATATAACCGCCTTCATCGCACTTTCAAACGACACCCCTGCTTTAGCAAAAGAAAGATTGGAAATGTGGTTAGCAGAAGCGCTAATCCAGCAACGGGAATTATCACAAGCCCAGGCAAGCGAACAGGCAAAACGCTATCTCGACGAAACAGCGGATACACCTCTCCCGTATCCAACGCACATTCAAATCAAGACACTGGAAAGAGACTTGCGGGGACACGGTATTATGACCTTCTCCGACGCAGGGAAACTCCTCCTCGAAATTCGTAAAAAACGTGGCTTGGGGCTCCGAAAACTCGCGAATTTGACGGATATATCGTTTAACACCCTTAGCCGCATTGAGCGTGGAGAGGTAGAGCGTATCAGAGTCAGGGATGTAGTAGAACTGGAAAAGGTACTTGAGGCAGAAGGACAAATTTTAACGATCTTCTGGGACGCAGCCGAATTTCACGCCAGATTATGGATGCAAAGATATCGAAGTGTATATTCCTGGACCGAAAGAGATTTCTGGCTAGCGCAAACATTTTTCCACGTTGTCCGCTGGAAAGAGGCATCCAACTCGGAAGAAATGCAATGGCTGGAAGAATTCCGCAAGGAAAATCTACCTTACTATACAGACCAAGAAATGCAAAAAACCTTCGATATCGTTGTCTCAGCGGAAGGGAATACTACCGTTCTTGCAAAAGATATTCTGCGAGCCATATATCCCTATCTCCCTTATCTTAGAAGTATTCAGCACAAAGACTGCTTCCAAGAAATGGGAAAATTTGAGAAATTCGTCCCCACATCTCTACTTCAAATTTGGTGCATTCTTCTCAAGAAAGCCGAACATGATGAAGTTTACAAAGCCGTTATCCATGATTTTCTAACTTTTTCCAAAAATCCTGATATGCAAGGTGCATTTCGCTTTTATACCGCCCAAGTGCTCTCTTCAGGAAAGATATATCAATTGAAAACATATCTGGAACAATTAGAAGAGGAGGAAGCACCAGAATATGCCAATAACCTGCCTCAAACGTGGTAGTCTCACT
>CAZDGZ010000033.1:0-16540 GCA_964505165.1 uncultured Anaerolineaceae bacterium
GCGCCATTCCTACAACTGCAATTTTTGGCATAGTGATTTCTTCCAAAACCTTTTGCAACAGTCCATTTGTACGAATTGTAACCGAAGGCAGAAAGTTCGTATAATGAAGTATTCCTGTTCCTTGTTTCCCTTTTTGTGCTCTTGAAAGGAGTCCATAATGAAGAAAACGCTTTTTCTTTTCGCCGCTTTGTTTTTGATGTCGGCGCTTCTTCTCTCGGCATGCGGCACGTCTACCCCTGCGGGAGAACCTTCCTCCGGCGAGGTCTCTCCTTCGCCGGAGGAGACAACTGCTCCCGAGGTCGTTCCGACGGAAGCCGATACGCCTCCTCCGACGGAAGCCGATACGCCTCCTCCGGCGGAAGCCTCCAAGCCTCTTTCGAATTTGCCAGCAGACCCCCAGCGGGTGGAATTCGAGAGTGATGGCGAAAATATGGTCGGCTATTTTTATCCGGGGAAATATGAAAATGCTCCGGTCGTTGTCTTGATGCACTGGGCTGGTGGAGATATGCGGGATTGGTGCAAAATCGCCCCTTGGTTGCAGAATCGTTTAGACGAATCTCCCGCGGAAATTCCGGGATGTGAAGACGCGATGAACAACCCTTCTCCTTGGCTTCAGGGGACGCTTTGGTGGTGGGATGAAACCTGGTTCCCGCCTCTTTCTTCTGAGATCTCCTATGCCGTTTTCGTCTTCGATTTCCCCGGCTATGGGGAGAGCGCGCGTTTGGATTCGATTGCTTATTCTCCGAGCAGCCACGCGGCGGAAGATTCGATGGACGCGATGAGGGCTTTCGAAGCGGCGGCGATGCAGCCGGGCGTAGACCCGATGCGAATGGTCGGCGCGGGGGCAAGCATCGGCGCGAACGGCGCACCGGATGGCTGTCTCTTGTACAATGAAGCCCACGATGACGGACGGTGCGTAGGCGCGTTTTCCTGGTCTCCCGGAATCAATTATCTCGGATTGGTGTATGCAGATTCCGTTGCGAAATTGAATTCATACGATCCGTCGGTTCCGGTTTGGTGTCTTGCCTCGGAGAAAGATTCGGAGGCTTTTGCGGCTTGCGAGATGGCTTCTCCCTTTCTTGCAGAAGACTTCATGTATCAGAACAGCGATGCACATGGCATGTATTTGATTGACCCCAATCTCAAGCCTGTGGGGTCGGATGAAAATTCGCTGGAACTTCTTCTCGATTTCCTCGATGAGACAGTGGGCGAGCCGTAACCGAGTTTTAGAGGGCGGAGTTTTCCGCCCTCTTTGTCTTCAACGAAAAACTCCCTGTGTTTTCTGCACAGGGAGTTTTTTTTGAGAGTCAATCGCCGAGGTAATCTTTGAGTTTTCGCCGCACAGCGGGATGCCGCAGCCGGCTGAGGGCTTGCGCTTCGATTTGGCGGACGCGTTCGCGCGTGACGCCCATTTTTCTCCCGACTTCTTCGAGGGTGTAGGCTTGCCCGTCGAGAAGCCCGTAGCGCAATTGGAGAATGCGAACCTCGCGCGGCGGAAGCGAATCCATCACTTCGGCGAGATGTTCGCGGAGGAGATTGTAGGTCGCGGTGTCGTCGGGAGGCGGCGCTTCGTCGTCTTCGATGAAATCTCCCAAAACGGAATCCTCTTCATCGTCCGTGGGCGTTTCGAGAGAAAGCGGACGCCGCGCGACCTGTATCATATTTTCCACTTTCTTGGGCGGCACTTCCAACGCTTCCGCGAGTTCCTCTACCGAAGGATCTCTGCCAAGCCGCTGGGTGAGTTGATGCTGCACGCGCAGCAATTTGTTGATTTGGTCGCCCATGTGAACGGGAACGCGGATGGTGCGCCCCTGGTCTGCGATGGCGCGGGTGACGGCTTGTCGAATCCACCAGGTGGCGTAGGTGCTGAATTTATGTCCGCGCCGATAGTCGAATTTCTTGGTCGCGCGGATTAATCCGATGTTGCCTTCCTGAATTAGGTCGAGGAAGGGGACGCCGCGTCCCATATATTTTTTGGCGACGCTGATGACGAGGCGGGAATTCGCGGTGATGAGATGTTCTCTCGCCGCCCAGCCATCCTCGATGAGATGACGGAGTTCCATCCGGCGCCGCGCACTGACCCCGCCTTTGGCGAGTTCTTCCCGTGCCATGCGTCCGCGTTCGATTCGTTGAGCGAGTTCTACTTCTTCTTCAGCGGTCAAGAGGGGCACACGACTGACTTCTTTAAGATACAAGCCGATGGTATCGTCGGTGTCAATATTGGCGAGGTAATCGTCTATCGCCGTTTCTTCCTCTTCCTTTTCGTTTCCGCTTTCTTCCACTGCTCCGAGTTCGTCTTCTGTGGGTTCTGCTCCCGCGACATCCTCGACGAAAGGAATGCCCACGCTAAGCAGCGCGGCAAATGCCTCTTCGAGTTGTTCTACATCTTGTTCCGCATCGGGGAAGAATTTCAAGATGTCGTCGAAGGTAACGTATGTTTTCTTTCTCCCAAGTTCGATGAGACGCGCGAGTGCGGGCGCGTTTTCATCTTCTTCGATAAGCGCTTTGTCCATATTCATTTAGCAAACACTTCCTATAATGAATGGTTTCATCCAGAATACTCTTTTTTGGATGCAAAATCAATACCTTGAATTTCTATTGCTACGGCGAGGGCGATTCCGTTGGAGTCGGAGCGTAAGGCGGCGCGTCGAGGAGGGAAAGCATCGAACGGATTCCGAAATAATCCACGATGGCGACATTTCCCTCGTCCAATTGGACGTAATATCCGCTTCCGCTTGGCGTTTCGTCTCCGATGTAGAGCGTATGTGCCTCTCCCGTTGAGAATTTCACCGAAATCTCATATTCCGGCGGTTTCAGCCCGACGTATTGCGGTGCGATAACAACTTTTTCTTCGATGAGAAGGAGCGCGGTCAATTGAGACGCGGCGCTTTCCGCAATGCTTTGGTCTACTGCGCCTTCGTGCGTTTCGTCGGTGAATACCCAGCCGTTTCCTTCTTCGCGGGAAATTCCTACCGTCTGCTCGTTCCCTTTAATTTGAAAGGAAACGACTTCCCCGGCATTGTCGCCGAAAAGAGAGATAGGCGATTCGTACTCGGAGATTGAGTCTGGTACCGGTTCGACAGGTTTCGGCCGGTTGAGATACCACGCAAACCCAAGAAGGAGCGCGAAAATCAGAAGGAGAATCCATGTAGAGCGTCGAATCATGGTTCAGCCTCGTTTTCGGCGATTGAGCCACGCGGTGAATCCGCCAATCAGCGCCAGCATCGGCAGCAGGCAAATGGAGCCGAGGAATATCGAAATGAGTTGGAAATCCGTCGGCACTTTGAACGTGCGCGTGACTTGTTCCTTCGGCGTCAGATTAATCAGATTTTCCTGCTCGGTTGCCCAGTCCACCGCGTTGACGGCGATGTCGCCGTTTCCATAAGAATCGAAGAACTGGTCTGCGGCGAAGAAGGAATCTCCAAAGACGACGATTCTGCCCTCTTGCCCGTTGACGCCTTCCGCCGCGGCCGCAAGGATAAGCGGTCCCGCGAAATCGGCGTCCTCATCGAATTGAAGCGTTGCGGTGTTGTCTTTGAGAACGGAAAAATCCGTTTCGCCCCATGCGCGGTCAATGGTGTAGACGAGCGGCGTGGAAGAGACGTTTTCCGCATCCGCGACCTCGAGGCTGCGGCTGAAGGGGAAGAACGTGACGACGTTGTTCATCTTTTCGGTAATGGGGTGTTTTCCATATTGATAGGCGACGGCGTTTGACGGCGGCGTCACCTGCGGGTCAATGACGAGGTCGTTCTGGAAGGAAATGCCCCATTGCGTTTGAAGATAATTTGCCAGCGGGTCTTCGTCAGGGGCGATGTCGGTTAGCGGCGCGGGATCTTCCATGACGAGAAGCGCACCGCCGCCGGCAACCCAATCTTGGAGGAGCGTGACTTCCTCCTCCGAAACGGGATTTGTCGGCCCGGCGACGACGAGAAGGCTCGCATCTTCGGGAATGGCGGCTTCGGCTTGAAGGTTGAGGGTGTGGACGGTGTAATTTTTCCCTTTGAGGGTTTGGACGAAACGGGTTATCGAGGCATCGCCGCCTTGTTCCGTGTTGCGTTCTCCGTGTCCGGTGAGGAAGTAGACGACGCGTTCTTCAGGGTTGATGAGCCGAATGAGCGCGCGGGTCAATTCTTCCTCCGAGGCATAGGCGGCGATTTCCTGACGGTCGCCCATGCGGAGGAGGATTTTCCCGTCTCCGGTGATTCCCGCCTCCTGCGCGGCGAGAGGGTTCAAGTCCGGATCCATGAAATGGTAGTTGAATTTTCCGCCGCTGTTGGCTTTGTAATCTCGGAGAAGTTTTTCGGCGGTATCTGTGGGAGTCCTTGACGAGAAGAACGCGATGGCTTGTACTTGTTCCGGCAGCGTTTCGAGGGCTTGAATTGTTTCCGGCGCGAGGGTGTGTTCTTTCCCTTCGGTCAAATCCCAATGTTTTGGATTTTGGTATGCAAGGTAATTGACGACGGCGAGAATGCCGACGAACGCGAGGGTGAGAACGAACGCGTTGCTTCCGTAGCGGGCTTTTCGTCCGGTGAGAAGGCGTCTCACCTTATCCGGTTCGAAGATGGCGTACAGGGCAAGCCCAAGAATGAATACCGCAATGCTGATTTCCATTCCGGTAATCAATTTCGCGGGCTGCGCGGGCGTATATAATCCGAGTTTTTGTACGCCTTTGAGCAACGCGAGGACGATGAATGTGAGAATCGAGAGCGCGGAGAGAATCAATCCGGCGAGTGCGAAACGTTTTTCTTTCATGATTACCACCTCCGCGTTTCGATGACGGTCGTTCCCATGAATAATCCGAGCGCCGTCAGGCTAAGATAATAGACGATATCCGACAGGTTGATGACGCCGGTGATGAGCGAATCGTAGAAATGGGCTTTCATATCCATATAGCGGAAGAACGCGCTGCCGGTTGGCAGAACGCTCGCGGGAAAGCCAATCATCCACCAGAGAACGACGAAAGTGACCAGCGTGGCGAAAAACGCCGCGACTTGGCTTTTGAACATGGCGGAAATCCCCACGCCGACCGCGAGGAAAGACGCGGTGACGAGGATGATGCCGAGGTAAGAAGTGAAGAGTTGCCCGAGGTCAATGCCGGGCACGGTGAGTTGATTGAGTATCAATGGGAAAATGCCCGTGACGGCGATGATGGTGAGCATGAAGAGAAAACTTCCGAGCCATTTCCCAACGACCAATTCCCAATCCCGGATGGGGGCGGTGAGCAGCAGTTCCATTGTGCCCATCCGTTGTTCATCTGCGAGGAGGCGCATGGTCAGCGCGGGGAGGGAGAGTACCAGCATGAACGCGAAAGGTCCGGTGACGATTCCCGCGTCCGGGGTACTGCTGAATGCCGCATAGACATTTTGCGCGTAATACACGATGTTAAGCGCGAAGAAAATGCCTAATACCACCAAAAGCAGAAACGCGACCATATAGGCTAAGGGACTGTCGAAATAGTGATTGTATTCGCGGCGCGCGATAATCCAGATGTTTCGCATTTATGCACCTCGCTCTTCGGGCGTTTCGTCTTCTCTGGTGAGTTGGAGGAAGATTTCTTCCAGACTCATGCCGAGAGGACGCATTTCCAGTAAATCGAAACCGTTTTCTACCGCCAGTTTCGCGACGGCTGGACGGACATCCATGCCGGGGGCAAAGCGGAATTCCAGCGCGTTGTCTTCTTTGATGGAGACTTCTTCCACACCTTGAAGCGCGGAGATTTTTTCTGGCAGGTCTTCCACTTCGCCGCGCACGCGGAGGAGGACGCGTTCCGCTCCCATGAGCCGCGCTTGGAGATTTTCCGGGCTGTCTTCGGCGACGATGCGTCCGTTGTTGATGATGAGAACTCGGTCGCAGAGTTGCTGCGCTTCCGAGAGAATATGCGTCGAGAGGAGGACGGTGCGCTCTTTCCCGACTTCTCGGATGATATTGCGGACTTCAACGACTTGCGCGGGGTCGAGCCCGATGGTGGGTTCATCCAATATCAGCACTTCAGGGTGATGAAGGAGGGCTTGTGCCAAGCCGACGCGCTGCCGCATCCCTTTCGAGAGATTGGCGATGTATCCTTCCGCGCGCTCTTCCAGTCCGACCATTTCCAGCGTATCGAAGACGCGGTCTTCCGCATCGGAAAGATGCCGCAAATCTGCCATGAATTTCAGGTAGTCGAAAACGGTCATGTCCGGGTAAAGCGGCACGGTTTCGGGTAAGTAGCCGACGCGGCGGCGAACTTCCAGCGATTCGGAAACAACATCGAATCCGGCGATGCGTGCTTCTCCGTCGGTGGGAGGCAGGTAACCGGTCAGAATACGCATTGTGGTGGTTTTTCCTGCGCCGTTTGGTCCCAGGAATCCCAGAATTTCCCCTTGCTGCGCCTCGAAGGTCAGCCCGTCTATGGCTCGCCGCGCACCGTAATCTTTTGTAAGTCCTTCGACCTGAATCATGCAGCCTCCTCTTCGTGACGAAATAAAAGGCACGGCAGCCGGCGAGGGCAGCAGTGCCAATCGTTTTAGAACCGACTATCACTATACAACAAATGAAGAGGCAAAGTCAAGCGGATTTGCGAATTCTAATCAAATGCTAATCTTCTTTCCTTTATTGTTCTTTCTGGTACAATTTCCCATCTTTCGCGATGGAGTTCTTATGAATACGAAACAGCGTCGAATTCTTTTTGGAATCATTTTGCTCGCGGGCCTGTTCTGGATTGTGCCCGGAATCCCGAAGATGTATGCACAGCAAGATTCTTCGGCAAAGGAAGCGCCGCAGGAGGGATTCCTCGCGCCGGAGTTTACGTTGGAAACGATAGAAGGGGACTCCGTTTCTCTGCATGATTTCCGCGGAAAGGTGATTGTACTTAACTTCTGGGCGACGTGGTGTCCGCCATGTCGAGAAGAGATGCCCGCGCTGCAATCCATGTACGAGAAATATCGTGAAGAAGGCATGGTTGTTCTTGCCGTTGATTTGACCGCGCAAGATACAACCGAAGATGTGCAGGCGTTCATCGCCAAAAATTCACTGACCTTTCCCGTTTTGATGGATGTGTCCGCGACCGTTGCCCGCGCGTATCGTGCGCAAGCCCTCCCGACGACATTCTTCATCGGAAAAGATGGAACGATACAGAAAATCATCGTTGGAGGACCGATGTCTCCCGCGCTTTTGGAAACGCGTATCGAAACCCTTTTGGAGGAGATGCCCTGATGTTTCCTGTTTTGCATATTGGTCCCTTTTCGCTTCAAGCCCCCGGACTTGCGCTGGTTTTGGCGGCTTGGTTTGGGCTGTCTCTCGCGGAGAAGACGGCGCCGCGTTTCAAGGCGAACCCTGAGCGTTTGTATACCCTCGTGACGGTGGCTTTTCTCGCGGGAATTTTGGGCGGACGATTTATCTATGTTTTCCGCTATTTTTCCGCGTTTCGCGATGCGCCCCTCAGCGCGTTTTCGTTGAATCTCGACCTTTTCGACGCGGCAGGAGGCGCGGTCTTCGCGTTGCTTGGCGGCGCAATCTACGCTCGAAAATACGAGATGCCCGCTTGGGAGACTCTGGACGCGCTCACGCCTTTTTTCGCGGTGCTTTGGATAGGTGCTGCCCTCTCGCATATCGCTTCGGGGAAAGCCTTCGGCGCGCCGACGACGCTCCCTTGGGGAATTTTTCTTTGGGATGCGACGCGTCACCCCTCTCAATTTTATGAACTCTTTGCCGCCGCGCTGACCCTCTTTCTGCTTTCGCGCGCGTGGAGAGCAGAATCTCCCTCGGGGACGATTTTCCTCCGATTCCTCGCGTGGATTTCCGGCTGGACTCTCTTCCTCGACGCGTTTCGCGGCGATTTGCCGAATCCCGTTTTCGCGCAGGCAGCGGCCTGGATCCTTTTGGCAATTTCGTTTTATCTTCTCGATGCTAAATTTTCGGGAGACCGCGCATAGGAAGATGAAATCTCATCGCGAGCCAAGAAGCAATCTCGTGGTTGTTTTCCCCTTCGCATTGTGCTAGAATGCAAGAGAAGGATTTTCTTGTAGAGAGGGGACAAAACGCCTTGATGCTCGTCGCACCTTTCAACATTTTTCATCCCTGCCGATAGGTTGTCTTTCTCCTCTCTCGTCCCGTGTTTGGAGGTGAAAGATGTCTGCGCGGAAATCTCTGAGCATTCTTCTCGCCGACGATGGGTCGGAACATTCACAAGCCGCCGTGTCGCTCATCGGCGATTTGCCGCTTTCCGATTCCAGCGAGATTATGGCGTTGCGCGTGTTTACGCCTGCCGATACCGACAAGGTTTGGCTATTGGAAGAAAGTCTGGATCAAACTCGCAAGGCGCTGGAGGCACAAGGGATGAAGGTCAAGACGAATTTAGTCCTTGGCTATCCGGCGGAGAAAATCGCGGAAGTCGCGAAAGAGCGTCATGCAGACTTGATTGTGATGGGCGCGAAAGGGTTACGCGCGACGTTTGGCATTTTGCTGGGCGGGGTCGTTCAGCAAGTAGTGGAATATGCAGACCATCCCGTTCTCGTCGTGCGCGCGCCTTATCGCGAATTGAAGCAGATTCTTCTTCTCGTAGATGGCTCGGAACAAAGCCGGAAAGCCGTCGAATATGTATGCGATTTTCCCTGGGCGGAAGATGTGCATATTTTGGCGCTGCATGTGATGCCGCCCCGCGTGTCTGCGGAGGATTTGATTCGCTATCTTCCCGTCGGCGCGGAGCCTCCGGTCTATGTCCCGACTGAAGAGACGGTAATGCGGCTGGAACAGCAATCTCTGGAAGAAGAGCGAAAAGGAAAGTCGGTTTTGCAGGAAACGGAAGAGAAATTGCGGTCCGCGAAAATCCCTTCGGCGACGCTGCTGCTCCGAGGCGACGCCGCGACGGAAATCATCCAATATGCCAACGAGCATCCGGTGGATCTCATCGTAACCGGCGGGCGCGGGTTGAGCCAATCCCGAATTTGGAAATTGGGGAGTGTGACGAGAAAATTGGTGCATTACGCGCCTTGCTCGGTGATGGTCGTCAAGTAGCCATACTGGTGGGGAGGTTTTCCCTGCCCTTCCCGAAATTGAGACTGCCTGCCTTGCGTGGGCAGTCTCGTTTTATTTTCGGATACCATCGCGGCTTGACAAGGGAGAAAAGGCGCGTATAATCACGCTGTCATACTCAAAGACTGTGAAGAGAAAGAGTAGGCGTCGTACGACGGCACAGAGAGCAGGCGGCTGGTGAAAGTCCTGCGCGAAACGGCGGCGTTGAATGGGTCTCGGAGTTGCAGGGCGAACGCGGTTGGCAAGTAGCCTGTGCCGGTAGCCCCCGTTATCGGGCTAGGGTATAACGCTCGCACACGCGGGCGCGTACCTGAAAACGAGTGAGGCTGGCTTTTCTCTATTTCCCGTTGCATCACAACGGGATTTTTGCTTAAAAGAAGAGTCTGCCTAACTTGGGTGGCACCGCGAGTCTAGCGCTCGTCCCAGGATGGGACGGGCGCTTTTTTTTATGAACGAAAGGAGAGAATGTCATGAACGAATCTTTGTCGGAGGAGACTCGAAATCCGATGCAAATTTCCGGCGAAATCGTCATCGAGGAATGCCGCGAGAAGACGGCAGAAGAGACGATTCGAGAACTTGAGACGAAAGACGCGCCCCGGCTTTTCGTCCCGTAAAAAATTTTTCTACAAGGAGAATCTCATGTCTACACAAACCCGCTTTTTACTTCACGAATCCGATATTCCCCGGCGTTGGTACAACATCCTGGCGGATGTCCCCGAAAAGCCCGCGCCCGCGCTCAATCCGCAAACGCTGAAGCCGGTGACGCCGGATTTTCTTTCCGCGATTTTTCCCATGCCGCTTATCGAGCAGGAAGTTTCGATGGAGCGTTATCTCGATATTCCCGACGAGGTGCGCGAGATTTACAAGTTGTGGCGTCCTACGCCGCTCATCCGCGCGCGTCGTTTGGAACTCGCGTTGGATACTCCCGCGCATATCTATTTCAAGCACGAGGGGACGTCGCCTTCTGGAAGTCATAAGCCGAACACGGCGGTGCCGCAGGCGTATTACAACAAAATTTCGGGCACAAAGGCGATGACGACTGAAACCGGTGCGGGACAATGGGGATCTGCGCTGGCGATGGCGTGCAATTTCTTCGACCTCGCGCTGGAAGTGTATATGGTGAAAGTTTCGTATGAACTCAAACCGTATCGCCGCGATTTGATTCGCTCTTTCGGCGCGGAGGTCTTTCCCAGCCCAACGGATCGGACGGCGTATGGGCGCGCGATCCTCGCGGAAGACCCCGACAATCCCGGCTCGTTGGGCATCGCGATTTCCGAGGCGGTGGAGGTCGCTGCCGGCTCCGGCGGAAAGAAGAAATACGGGTTAGGTTCGGTGCTGAATCATGTCTTGTTGCATCAATCCGTCATCGGCGAAGAAGCGTTGAAACAGATGGATTTGGCGGGGGAATATCCCGATGTGGTGATTGGCTGCGTAGGAGGCGGGTCGAATTTCGGCGGCATCGCGTATCCCTTCTTGCGGGAAAATCTTCGAAGCGGAAAGAAGACGCGTCTTCTCGCGGTCGAGCCTGCTGCGACGCCCTCGCTGACGAAGGGAGTCTATGCCTTTGATTATGGCGATACGGCGAAGATGGCGCCTGTCGTCAAGATGCACACGCTGGGGCACGATTTCATCCCGCCGACGATTCACGCAGGAGGACTTCGCTATCACGGCATGGCGCCGAGCCTTTCGATGTTATACGAAGCGGGATATATCGAGGCGGTCGCGGTGCATCAATTGGAAACCTTCGAGGCGGCGCTTCTGTTTACCCGCTCCGAGGGAATTTTGCCCGCGCCCGAAAGCGCGCACGCGATACGCGCGGCTATTGACGAGGCGCTGGATGCCAAAGCGAAAGGGGAAGAACGTGTGATTTTGTTCAACCTTTCGGGGCACGGACATTTCGATTTAGCCTCGTACGAGGCGTATTTGAATGGGGAATTGGAGAATTACGCGTATCCTGCCGAAGCGGTGCGCGCGGCGATATCCAAATTGCCGCAGGTGGAAGAAGGGTAGGAGCGCGGATGAAATTCTGATGCCGGAATCTCCCGTCCGACGCGCGCCCGCGATCCCTTTGGGGATTACGCCCTCCAGAATCCGCGTCGGACGGGGCGCACTTCTTCGGAGGTGATGAAGGCGTCTTCGTCCGCTTCGCGGATGAGACTTTCGGCGAGGGGGACGCGTTTTCGCCGCAGGGAAACGCTCAACATGCTGACCATCCCGTCTTTGCCGCGGGCGGGAATTTCCGTCACCGCGAATCCCGCGTCGCGGAGTTTTTCCGCGACGATATTGCCGCGCCGCGAACTGACGATTTGCAGATGGGTGTATCCGATGGCGAGACGCTCCTCTATCCACATGCCGACGACGCCGCCGGTGGCGAAGCCTGCCGCATAGCCGATGATGTTGAGGGGGTTGCCGAGGTCTTTCAGCACGGATGAAATAGCGATGACGAAAATCAGCGATTGCGAAAATCCGAGCGCCCATGCGAGGGCTTTCTTGCCTCGTAAGATGAAGAGCATTCGCAATGTGCCGAGACTCACGTCCGAGACGCGAAGGGCGAAAATGGTTGCCGCTGCAATCCAGGCTTCGGGGGAGAGAAGGATTTCTTTCATGGGTTCACCGCAGGGAGATAGAGGCGTTTGACGTATTCTTTGACCATGCGCCGCGTGGAAAATTGCGGCGTGACGGTGCGAAGCGATTCTTTCATGCGTTCAATCCAGGCGAGAGGCAGCCCGCCGGATTCCCGCTCGTAGAAGAGGGGGATGATTTCGTTTTCGAGGGTCGCGTAGAGGCTTTGGGCGTCGGCTTCGTCTTGCGATTCCGCGTCTAAGTCCGCGTCGTCGCCGATTGCCCAGCCGTTGTGTCCGTTGTAGGCTTCGCGCCACCATCCATCGAGGACGGAAAAGTTGAGTGCGCCGTTGAGCGCGGCTTTCATGCCGGAGGTGCCGGAGGCTTCGTTGGGACGGCGCGGCGTGTTGAGCCAGACATCCACCCCTTGAACGAGATAGCGCGCGAGATTCATGTCGTAATCTTCCAGAAAAACCAGCCTGCCGCCGTTTTCCGCCATTTTGACGGTGCGGTATACCTCCTGAATAAGCCGTTTCCCCGGTTCGTCTGCGGGATGGGCTTTTCCGGCGAAGATGATTTGCACAGGGCGGTTGGGACGGTTGAGGAGGCGAAGAAGGCGCGATAAATCTCGCAAGACGAGGCTCGCGCGTTTGTAGGTGGCGAATCGCCGCGCGAAGCCGATGGTGAGCGCGTACGGGTCGAGGAGCGCACCGGAGGCGACGACTTGCACGGGATGAAAGCCTCCCTGAATCCATCGCAGGCGCGTGCGTTCGCGCATGTAGAAGACGAGTTTCCGTTTGAGATGGGTTCGCGCCGCCCAAAGTTCTTCCGGCGGGATGTCGTCTATCGCGTCCCAGAGTTCGGGGTCGTCGAGACGGGCGAACCAATCTTCGCCGAGGTAGCGCGTGTACAGGAGTCCGATTCGACGCGCGATCCATGTAGGGGTGTGGACTCCGTTGGTGACGTAAGTGATGGGGACCTCGGATTCCTCTTTGTCTTTCCAGAGGAAATGCCACATTCGCCGCGCCACGCGTCCGTGGAGTTCGGATACGGCGTTCCGTCCCTCGGAATGACGCAGGGCGAGGATTCCCATGCTGAAGGTTTCTCCCCATGATTGCCGATTCCGCGCCAAATCCACGAAGTCATCGCGTTGAAGTCCCAATTCTCCCCACAACGCGGCGAGATGTTTTTCGATGAGCCAAAGGGGAAATTCGTCGTTTCCGGCGGGGACGGGCGTGTGCGTGGTGAAGACGTTGTTCGCGCGGACTTTCTCGATGGCTTCTTGAAACGGATGTCCCGCGGCGACGAGTTCCCGCGCGCGTTCGAGGATGAGAAATGCCGCGTGTCCTTCGTTCATGTGCCAGACGCCGGGGTTGTATCCCAGCGAGCGGAGCGCGCGCACGCCGCCGATTCCGAGGAGGGCTTCTTGCGAGACGCGGAGATTCAGGTCGCTCCAGTAGAGGCGGGCAGTGAGTTTTCTGTCGGATTCGGTGTTGGTTTCGACGTTGGAATCCATCAGGTAGAGCGGAACTCGTCCGACGCGGACTTCCCACAGGCGGAGAGAAACGTCTCTATCGGGGAATTCCACGCTGACGAGGAGGGGCGCACCTGATTCGTCCAGAACGGGGAGGAGCGGGAGCGCGCGGAAGTCCAGAGGGTTGTTGAGGGCCTCCTGCCAGCCGTCTTCGGAGATTCGCTGCGAGAAATATCCTTCTGCGTAGAGAAATCCCACGCCTACGAGCGGAAGCCCTAAATCGGAGGCTTCTTTCAGATGATCTCCCGCGAGAACTCCCAGCCCGCCGGAATAGATGGGAAGGGTTTCGTGAAGTCCGTATTCCATCGAGAAATACGCGACGGGATTTTTGCAGAAAACGGGGTATTCTCGGCTGCACCAGGTTTCATCTTCGGAAAGGTACGCGTCGAAACTTCGGAAGACTCGGTCGTAGTTTTCGAGGTAGGCGTTGTCTTGCGCGGCTTCGTTGAGCGCGGCGCGCTCGATGGCGCGTAAAAAGCGGATGGGGTTGTGGGCGAGACGTTCCCAAAGGTCGTTGTTTATCCGAGAAAAGAGACGCTGCGCGTTCGGATTCCATGTCCACCAGAGGTTGTAGGCGAGTTCGCCGAGCCGGTCGATTCGACGGGGAAGGTCGAAATGATTGGGAAGTTGTGTGCGAAACGAGGACATTGATTATTCCTTTTGGAGAAAATTTCTTCGAGCGGGAATCATACCATAGAGCACTCGAACCGCGCGGGGACGCGGTACAATAGACGCATGACGCGCCGCGTGCAATTCTTCGTCACTTGTCTGGTAGATACTTTCTTCCCGGAAACGGGAGAAGCCGTTGTGGATGTTCTGACGCGTCTAGGGGTGGAG
Organism: uncultured Anaerolineaceae bacterium; assembly: GCA_964505165.1. Lineage (GTDB taxonomy): Bacteria > Chloroflexota > Anaerolineae > Anaerolineales > Villigracilaceae > CAZDGZ01. The sequence goes on from CAZDGZ010000033.1 coordinate 13,943, forward strand.
GTGGATTTCCCGGAAGCCCAAACCTGCTGCGGACAACCTGCATTCAACGCCGGACGATGGGAGGACGCGCGTCCGCTGGCGAGGCATACGCTGGACCTTTTCGATTCTCTCCCCGGCGACGTGGTTCTTCCTTCCGGTTCGTGTACCGCGATGATTCGGCAGGGATTCCTGGAATTATTCGCGGAATCGCCCGAAGACCTTTCGCGCGCGGAGGCGCTGGCGGCGCGTACCTACGAGTTTACGGAATATCTCGTGGATATCCTCGGCGTCGTGGACGTGGGCGCGCGCTGGGAGGGGAAAATCACCTATCATCCCTCGTGTCATCTCCTCCGCTCGCTGGGCGTGGATAGACAGCCTCGCGCGTTGTTGTCGAATATCCGAGGCGCGGAGTTCGTGGAGTTGCCGAACGCGGAGGAATGCTGCGGGTTCGGCGGCGTGTTTTCGGTGGAACATCCCGAAATTTCCGGGGAGATGCTGACCCGTAAACTGGAAAATATCGCCGCGTCCGGTGCGCCGGTGGTCGTGACGGCGGATACCGGCTGCCGTATGCAAATCCAGGGAGGGTTGAAGCGCCGCGGGATGCCGCAGCGTGTGATTCATATCGCGGAGATTTTAGCGAATCGTTGAGGGCGTATGCTTTCTCCTGCTTCGTTGGTTTTGGTCGCGTATCTTCCCTCGCCGAGGGATTTCGAAATTGCCCGCGTGCTGGGGTGGTATCGCATCCCCTTTGCGCGCGCGCCGAAGGTCGTCGCGGTGGATTATCTCGCGTTTTATCAGCCTGCTTCGTTTGGGGAGGGGCATCGTTGGCGCGTGGAATATGTCGCGCCGGTGCGCGGACATGAATTGACGACCCGCGCGGCATTGCTCCGCGACGAGCCGAATCATCCGCGCGCGGGGGAAATGTATTACAAAATTCAATTGGGCGCGCTCGAAAAATTGCCGCGTCCGATTTTGGCGGGGAAATGGCGTCGTTTTACGTTTTTGTATACCACCGGGGAATATCTTCTCCGCGCGGAGACCCTTCGGGAGTTGGCGGTTCGGGACGAGGAACGCGCGCTGCTCTGGCGCGCGCTTCGGGAACGCGCGTCTCACGGCGGGCGGTATGTCGCGGAGGAGCCGGACATTCCACAAGAGGTGCTGCTCTTCCTGTTAGGGATGGAGCGGCGCGTACAGGAGGATTCCGATGAATACGATTTTGATTAAGAACGGGACTTTGATTACCGCTTCGGAGACCTTTCGGGCGGATATTCTCGTCGAGGGCGAGACGATTTCGAAAATCGGAATCGGGCTTTCGTCCCCGGATGCGACGGTGTATGACGCGTCGGGGAAGTACATCCTCCCCGGCGGCGTGGATCCGCATACGCATTTCGATTTGGAGATGTTCGATACGGTCTCCTCGGATGACCATTACACGGGACATAAAGCCGCCGCATTTGGCGGGACCACGACGGTGATGGATTTCGTCGTCCAAGAGTCGAAAGGGTTGGCGTATTCGGTCGAGCGCTGGCGCGAAAAGGCGGAAAAAGCCGCGATTGATTATTCCTTCCACATGAATTTGACTCATCTCGATGACGCGGTCGAGGCGGAAATTCCCTCGCTGCGAGATATGGGGATTTCTACGCTGAAGGTGTTTACTGCATATAACGGGCGGCTTCGTCTTTCGGATGCAAAGATTTTCCAAGCCCTTCGCATAGCCAGAAAGAACGGGATGCTCGTCATGCTTCATGCGGAAAACGGCGATGTCATCGAGGTGCTGACGCGGGACGCCCTCGCGGCGGGACACACGACCCCGGAATGGCACGCGCGGACGCGTCCGCCGGAGGGCGCAGCGGACGCGATTTTACGCGTCGCGGGAATGGCGAAGGCGGCGGATGCCCCGTTGTACATCGTTCACATGAACACCGCCGGCGGCGTGGATATGCTCCAATATGCCCGCGAGCATGGCGCCAAGGTGATGGGGGAGACCTGTCCGCAATATCTTTTCTTCACCATCGAGCATTTGCGCCGCCCGGACGGGGCAAAGTGGATTTGCTCTCCGCCGATGCGGACTCCCGCTGATAATGCGCGGCTCTGGGAGGGACTGGAACGCGGCATTTTGCAAACCGTCGGCACGGATCACTGTCCCTTTTTCTACGATGGGAGGAAGCCGATTCTCTACGAAGGCGAACCGGTTGCCATCCCCGGAAAGGAACTCGGTGCGGAAGATTTCACGAAAATCCCGAATGGGCTGCCCGGGGTTCAGGATAGGATGCCGATTCTTTGGACGGAAGGCGTGGTGAAAGGGCGTTTGACTCCGAATCAATTCGTCGCGTATATGGCGACCAATCCCGCGAAGATTTTCGGGTTGTACCCGAAGAAAGGCGCGCTGCTCCCCGGCTCGGACGCGGATATCGTGATTTGGGATCCCGAAAAACGCGTGAAGTACGGCGTCGCGTTGTCGCATCATCGTACTGATTACAATTTGTACGAGGGCTGGGACTTGACGGGGTATCCCGAAAAAGTGTTCTTGCGCGGGCATTTGATTGTAGACGGAGAAAAATGGCTCGGCGCGCGCGGGATGGGACGTTTCGTCCCGCGCGGAGAGGGGGAGGTGGTGGG
>CAZDGZ010000034.1:0-16282 GCA_964505165.1 uncultured Anaerolineaceae bacterium
GCCCGCGTGGAATAGGGGGAAGCCAAATTTTAGAATTTGAAATGTGATAAATTTCACTTGTCGGAGAGGCGGGAGACTCTACAATGAAAAGAGAACCCGTATTTTAGAGAAAGGAAGGAGCAAAATGAAAAAACGATTTTTCATCCTCCCGCTGGTTGCGATTTTGCTCATTTTCCTCGTTTCCTGTCAGGCATCCGAGACGACGACTCAAGCGCCTCCCGCCGAGACGGAGGAAAGCCTCCCTTGTACGCCGGAGCAAGTCGTCATCACGGTCGAAGCGACCCCGATTCCGCCGGATGAAATCGCTGCACAAGAGATTCCCTCTTCGTTGCACGCGACCACGGACGGCATGGCGTATTTTTACAGCGCCGAACATGGAGGGTTGGAAACGTTGAGCGGCGTCCCGTATGATGAACTGGGATGTAAAAATTGCCACGTCGGTGAGGTAGACGGACAGTCGGATTGCACGACTTGCCATATTACCGATAGGGAAGTCACCAACGCACCGCCGCAATTCAAGTGTATGGCGTGTCATGGACGACAAGGCTTTGAAATCAAAGCCCAACTCCCTGATGGCTCGCCCGCGATGAGCGATGTCCATTACGCGAAAGGGATGCAGTGTGTCAACTGTCACGGTGAAGCGCAAGTACACGGCGACGGCGAAGCCTACCATTCCTTCCACGAGATGGATTTAGCCGCCTGCACCGATTGTCACGAGACGACAGAAAATCCCGAATGGGCGGCGGTTACCGCGCATGATGTTCACGGCGAAGATACGGATTGCGCCGCGTGCCATGTTCGCAACGTCATCAATTGCGTCAACTGCCATTTCGACACGGAAGTAAACGATGGCAAGAAACTCGCGCAAACCAAATACTACAACTGGCGCTTCCTCGTGAAAGATGCACAAACCGGCAAATACACCACCGCAACCGTGATGTCTATGGTTTCGGAGGGGCAGACCTTTGTCGCGGTCGCGCCTTTCTATGGACATACCATCGGAAAACCTGACCCCCAGACCATCTGCGCGGAGTGTCATCAGAACGCGGCGGTAGCGGAATATCAGGAAACGGGACACATCGTCGTCCAAAAATGGAACGAGGACGAAGGCGCGTTTTCCTTCGCGACCGGCGTCATCCCCTTCCCGCCGGATTATCAAAAGGCGATGGTCTTCGACTTCGTCACTCGCGACGGAGATACCTGGAACGACACATATACCAACTGGACCTACTTGAAGACCGGCGTGGATTTGTGGCAAATGCTTTTCGCGGAGCCGCTGGATGAAATGCCTACACAAATGGACTTCGGGACTTCCCCGTAACCCTCTCTCCTCCTCAAGCAAAAACGGGAGCCTTGCGCTCCCGTTTTTGCTTTTGAAACCGAGGAAGTTTACGGATCGTAGCAATGCTCTAAGCCGTCGGGAGGTCCTTTCCTCCAATCGCAGTTATTTGCCCTGCATGTGTTCTCGTCGGTGTAATCCGCACAGACGGGCGCGTGCGTTGGCTCCGGTTCGGTTCTCTCGCGGCAAGTTTCGGGAAGACGTGTAGCGAAATCGTCGAAGGTCCCGCAGACCGGACCGGCAGCGCCCGGCGCAGTGGTGCAGAAGGTCAGCGGACTATTTGCCGGAATCGAGAATGAGCAGTAGATAATCCCTGCATGAGTCGGGTTTGGCTCGCAATTGAAATTATCTTGATTGAGATAGAAGAGATAGCCGGCGCCGCTGGAAATATCGGCGTTGTTCGTGTTGACGATGATGTAATAATGTTCTTCGTCGTGACAGCCGACCTCGTCTAGAGACCAGACAGGATGAGAGGGAATCGTTCCCGTTCCGCAATCCGGGACGGAAACCGATTCGGGAACACATGCGCCGCCTGCGAAGCAGAGTTCCAGCGAAGCCGTATCGCCGGGAAGCCCTTGCAGGGCGCAGTAATATGCCCCGGGGGCCATTGCAACACAATCAAGCGGATTCCCGTCTTGCGTCACGTTTTCTAGCGTCGGCGATGAAAGTGCGACGGATGGAACATCCTCGAAACACGCGGCTGCGATTTCGTAAAGGGTATCGCTGGGGCAATCCTCTGGAATTGTAGCAGAGCCTATAAAGGGGAGTATCTCGTCATCGCCGGGGAAGTGTCCAAACATGTGGAATACATAAGCCGTGCCGCTATCGGTTGCTCCGGCGGGGACGGTGCAATTCGTATGCATAAGGTCAATTTGGACGCAAGACAATTCATGGTCATCCAGTCTCACGCTGCTCCATTGGAAAGACTCACTGAACGAGATGGATAAAGTGAGCAATCCATCTCTTGGGCAGGATAGAGACATATCCCCGGAAAGAGAGGGATATGGGGACGCGTAGGCATAGGCACATTCTTCCTCAGAGGGATGGTCAATGGAAACATACTCATATCCCCACATGCCGAGGGCATCGTGACCTACACGGCCTTCGATAGGGTTATGCTCAAAATAGTCGTCAGGCATATCGCCGGTACATTCGAGAACGCCCGCGCTTGCGTTGTATTCACATTCGAAGGAATCGCAATTGATGGCAAAATCCCAGTCTGTGGGAACAGAGGATATTGCCGGAATCTGGACCTCGATTTTGCCGTCCTCCGTAGGGCAAGACCCGATGCCGTCCCCCACAAAGAGCGACCAGGCGTCCAGCGGTTCGGATTCTTCCACCGAAGCGCCGGAAGATCCCTCGTGGCGGTCTGGAGGCATGACGTATTCGGGAGGGATTGGGAGCGGATCTGCAACGACACAGCGAAAGCCCACATCGGTGTAGGCTTTGTAGGATGTCGCGCCTCTTCGTTCCGCGCCGCGCAATGATGCCGGTTGAGAGTACCACCCGCCGCCGCGAATCGTTTTTTGTGGATCTCGCGGGTTTTGCGCGACCGAAGGCCCAATGGGGTTGTTCTTTGGGGAGAAGGTGTAATAGGCTTCTGCATACCAATCGAAAACCCATTCCCACACATTGCCCGACATATCCCACACATCATAGGGGCTGTTTCCTAGAGCAAACGAGCCGACTGGAACAGTATCTGCCGGGGTTTGGCAGCCTATCATATTGACCTCGGAACAGGATGGATCCTCGTTGCCCCAGGGGTAGCGAAAATCTTCGAGACTGCGTGCCGCGAGTTCCCATTCTGCTTCGGTTGGGAGGCGCGCGCCTGCCCATTCGCAGTATTGACGCGCCATATTCCAATCTACCTCCGTGATGGGATGGTCGTCATACGCGGGGTCGTCGCGGTGTTTTGCTCGTTCATCCAGAGGGAGACAGCCCCCGTCTTCAGCGCAGGTGTTGTACATACCGCGCGTCACCTCGTGGGTGTAGATGTAAAATCCGTTGACCGTGACAGAATGGGCTGGTTTTTCGTCGTTTTCCGCGAGTGCATCCGTTTCGTCGCTTCCCATTTGAAACACGCTGCCGGGAACAAAAACGGTTTCCGCTCCATCTGTGTTTTTTGGCGCGGCGATTTCGCTTGTCGGGGAAGAAGGCGAGAGTGTTTGCGAAGGCTCATTTGTTTTCGGCGAAGAAGATGGAAGGTTGCAAGCGGAGAGTATCAACAGCACCCCAAGCAAAATCCCCCAAATCAATCTATATTTTTTTATCATCAGATTCTCCTTTTGGAAGGTCGAATGAAGAAAAATACATCTCTCCAGGTATGCAGCGTTGCTTCCATTGTAGAGGAAAATCCTATGAAATTAACTCATCCGTTCTTCCCACTGCTCAGAGCCAGCATTCGCCGGGTTCTAACGCTTCCTCTTCTTCGTATTGCCAAGTGCGGATGTTGTAGCCGAATCCGGGAGGGGAAAGGATTTCGCCGTCTCGAAAGACTTCTTTCCCTCGCAGGACGACCCGCGTCACGCGCCCTCGAACGCGCCACCCCTCGAAAGGAGTCCATCCGCATTTGGTGAATTGTTCCGAGGCGCGGAGTTCGTAGTGCGCGGTCTCGTCCACTTCTACCCAGGTTTGCACTTGTTCGGGGAGGTTGAAAATGCGGCGCGGGTTCGTATACATTTTTTCTATCAAGTCTTCGAGTGAAAGGCGTCCATCGTGTACTGCCGTCAGGAGGAGTGGGAGCGCGGTTTCCAATCCCGGGAAACCCGGCGGAGGCGTTTCGCTTTCTTTTTCCGCGAGGGTGTGGGGGGCGTGGTCTGTGGCGAAAGAATCGATAACGTCTAGATTTTCCCATAACGCGTCTACGTCCTCTTGCGAGGCGAGGCGGGGACGCACGTCGAATTTTCCGCCGCTGCCGGATTTTTCCGTAAGGAAAAGATGATGCGGAGTCACCTCGCAGGTGACGGGGACTCCGCGCGCTTTCGCCTCGCGGATGAGCCAAATTTCTTCTTTTCGCGAAACGTGAGCAATGTGTACCGGACGCTGATAGGTTTCCGCGAGGAAAAGGAGCGCGGCGAGGGTGCGCCGTTCCGCGTGCGCGACAATGGGACGCCCTTTCGTCCAAAAGCGGAGGTGGCGCGCCCAGATTTGCATATCGTCGAGAAGGAGCGGCCCATAGGTGGCATCGAGGTACATCTTCAAGCCGGCTGCACGCTGCCATAACGGGAGGATGGCGGCGGCGTTGGTTTGAGTCGCGCCGAGGTAAATGCCGTAGTCGCAGTGAACTTTTCTCGAGGCGGATTCCTCGGAAAGGCGAAACGAATCCGCATCCACAATCGGAGGGGAGGTATTGGGCATCGCGAGGACGAGGGTAAATCCGCCGGCAAGCGCGGCGGCGGTTCCGGTTTCCCAATCTTCTTTATGCGTTGCGCCGGGTTCGCGAAGGTGGACGTGTGTGTCTATCAATCCTGGAAGCGTGAGCATAAATCCATCCTTTGGGTCGGGGCTTTTCTTTGTGAAAAAGGGTGACGATTGTCACTGCCTGGGCTTTTTTGCCGCGTGCTATAATTCTTTCGAGATTATACTCGCACAAGGAGAGACAAATGGCTTATACAATCGTGAAAGTCCCCGAAGGTGGGGCGAAAATTAAAATGGTTGACGGGACGCTGCAAGTTCCCGATAACCCCATTATGCCGTTCATCGAAGGCGATGGCACTGGACGCGATATTTGGCGTGCGTCGGTACGCGTGTTCGATGCGGCGGTCGAGAAGGCTTACGGCGGCAAGCGGAAAATCTATTGGATGGAAGTATACGCCGGTGAAAAAGCCTACAACAAGTTCGGAAGTTGGCTTCCTGAAGAAACCATCGAGGCGTTCAAGGAATTCCTCGTGGGTATCAAGGGCCCGTTGACGACCCCTATCGGCGGCGGCATCAGTTCGTTGAACGTCGCGCTTCGCAAAGCCCTGGATTTGTACGTTTGCCAGCGCCCTGTGAAATATCTCCCCGGCACGCCTTCGCCGGTGAAACATCCCGAATATGTGGATATGGTTATTTTCCGCGAAAACACGGAAGATATTTACACGGGTATCGAATTCGAATATGGCACGGAAGCGAACAAGAAATTCAAAGAGTTGTTCAAAGAAACCTTCCCTGAAGAATACGCGAAAATGCGCTTCCCGGAGACCGCTGGTATCGGCATCAAGCCGGTTTCGGAAGAAGGGTCGAAACGCCTCGTGCGCGCTGCCATCAAATGGGCGCTTGCCAATGGACGGAAACGCCTGAGCCTCGTCCACAAAGGCAACATTATGAAATATACGGAAGGCGCGTTCCGCAATTGGGGCTATGAACTTGCTAAAGATGAGTTCCGCAATGACATCGTCACCGAGCGCGAAACTTGGATTTTGAGCAACAAAGAGAAGAACCCCAACTTGACGGTGGAAGAAAACGCCCGCATGATTGACCCCGGCTACGATATGATGGCGCCCGACAAACAAGCCGAAATCCGCGCGGAGGTCGAAGCGGCGTTGGCGCTGTGGGAAACTCACGGCGACGGCAAGTGGAAATCGAAACTCCTCATCAAAGATACCATTGCCGATATCGTCTTCCAGCAGACGATTACCCGCGCCCGCGAGTTCGATGTGTTGGCGACGATGAACCTGAACGGCGATTATCTCTCCGATGCGCTCGCGGCACAAATCGGCGGAATGGGCATTGCCCCTGGCGCGAATATCAACTACGATACGGGACACGCCATCTTCGAGGCGACTCACGGTACCGCGCCGAAATACGCGGATTTGGACAAGGTGAATCCCGGCTCGGTCATCCTCTCCGGTGAGATGATGTTCCGCTACATGGGGTGGACGGAAGTCGCCGACCTCATCGTCAAAGGCATCAGCGGCGCTATCGCGGCAAAGACCGTGACCTACGATTTCGAGCGCTTGATGGAAGGCGCGACCCTCCTCAAATGCTCCGAGTTCGGAGACGCCATCATCAAACACATGGACGACTAGATTCTTCCGTATCTCTGAAGTACACGAGAAGCAGAGCAGGATTTTCCTGCTCTGCTTTTTTTGATTGCGGAGGATGTTGACACCCTTTATAAAATCTCTTACTATGGCAGAAAAGACACGTTCGGTGCCTGTTTCTGTCCTATTGTATATCGAGGTGACAAATGAAGAGCCTTTTTTCTCGCCGAATAGGGGGAATTTTGGTGGTTGTTGTCCTTGCCCTACTTTTGGTGTGGGGCGGACTCACTTTCTCTAGCCGCAATCGTGAAAGCAGCCATGAGAGTCCTCAGCCTGTAGAGAACGTTCCGACATCTCCTGTAACGAAAACTCCTACGCAGCATGCACCTGTAGAAATCAAAGACATGACCGAAACGGTTTTCGAGGAAAATTTCGATGACGGCGTGGATACCCGCTGGGTGGTTGTGGGCGATTGGCAGATTGTCTCCGAAGGCGATAATGCGTTTTGGCGCACCCAGCCTGTCGAACCCGACCTTGAATCGCAGATATTGGCGGCGGCAACCTATCCGCTGCAACGCCTGGACTATGATGATATGACGCTGCAATTGGACTTGCGCTTCGATTTGCCGACAGGCGGCGCGTTGATTGGCTTCCGCTCCAGTTTCGGCGACTCCGCGATGCTGCACGGGTATTTCTTCAAAATCCAATTGGACGGCGTGACGCTGTACCGCTACGATGGCGTGGATATTACCGAACTCACCTCCGCCGAAGCGGATATCCCTCTTGAGGGCTGGCATCAGGTGGTCATCGAGGGGGTGGGGAATCACCTCGCACTCAGCGTGGACGATGTCTCTCTGCTGACGTTCGACGACCCCGATGCGCTCTACACGGGCGGAATCACCCTGAGCGCCTACGCGGATTTGCTCGCACAAGAGACCGCGCTGGTGGATTACGACAACATTCGCCTTTCGGCGCGCGTCTCCGATAGCGCCGGATGGCAGCAAATTGGACCGGATGGAGGCATCATTTACGTCATCGAAGCCGACCCGCACCATCCCGGGACGTTGTACGCTGCGGGACGGGGCGGCGGAGTCTACAAGTCAACGGATGGCGGCGAAACCTGGAATATGCTGCCGCAAATTGTCCCCGCCTCTCAGGAAATCCGCGATTTGCATGTGTCTCCTACCGACGACGGCGTTGTGTACGCGGTATCCAACGGGTTGTATAAGTCCACCGATGGCGGCGAGACGTGGCGAATGCCGGTCCATGACTGCTGCGGAGAAGTGACAGTTTCGCCGACGGACGGCAATTTCCTGCTGGCAAACGGACCGGGGACGGCTATCTGGCTGAGCCGGGATGGCGGCGAAACTTGGGAGGATGTCACCGGCTCCGGCTGGGCGCTGGACGACGATGAGCGCATCTCAACGCTGGCGATTGCGGGCGACCGTGAATTTTGGGTTGGAACGGGGAACTACCGCGATGGCTCGCTCTACCATACGACCGATGGCGGCGCGACGTGGCAGCGCGTGGACACGGGCAAACGCGCCGAAACCGATATTTGCTCTCTGTACGTCAACCCTGATAATCCTAAGGAAGTGTTCGTTGGGGTGATGGATGTGTGGAACGTCGGCTTCGATGTGGAAAACGATGCTTATCTTCTGCACACCACAGACGGCGGGGCGACCTGGGAGCCTCTGCAACTGCCGGGCGTCTCTCCCAATGTGAACGTCATCGGCATCATGTCAGATGGAAGACTCTATGTCGCTACCGGGGAAACGGTCTTCGTCAGCGAGGATGATGGTGAGCATTGGACGGAACTCGCGCACCCGGAGGGCACGAACGACCTTTGGGATTTAGCCGTTTCACCGGAAGACCCCCAGACCATTTATCTCCCCTACCTTCTGGGCGTACTTGAAACCAAGGATGGCGGCGAAACATGGAGCGTTCAGAATCGCGGCATTTCGCACATGACCATTAATATCCTAGAAACCTCGGATGCGGAGGGCGGAACGCTTTTCGCCAGCGGCGACGGCGTATACCGCACGACCGATAACGGACAAACCTGGACGCGGGTGCGTGATTACGGCTCCGATGAACTCGTCCCCAACCCCCATAGCCCGGGGACCTGGTGGCAAGTCATTGATAGAGGGGATACCTACGAAACCAACGACAATGGCGATACCTGGCATCTGATTTATCGCACGATGGATCCCTACAAAACCGGCGAGGGCGGCGGTTTCCGGTTTGGCTCGGCTTACGCGCTGGCGACTGCCCCTTCCGATGCCGATATCCTCTATGCGACCAAAAACGGTTTCGGGATTTACCGGACGGACGACCGCGGAGTCACATGGCATTTTCTCCTCCATTCTGAAGTGGACTATACCTATTCGATGGCGGTGCATCCGCAAGACCCGAATATCATCTTCAGCGGCTACAGTTCCAAGCCTTTCCAGGATTGGGCGATGGTGCGCGTCAGCCGGGATGGCGGCGAGAGTTGGGACACGGCGTTGAAGATACCCGGCGCGGATAGTGTGACCTCCGTTGCCATTGATTACGAAGACCCCAACCTCGTCTATGCAGGAAGCACCGGCGCGCGCGGCGGGGTGTGGGCGAGTGAAGACGGCGGATACACCTGGACTGAGCCTGCCCCCGGGTTTACGTTCACCAATGTTCACGTTTTCGCGGTATCCCCCTCGGAGCCGGAACGAGCCTACGCGGCGACATGGGGCGGCGGAACATACGTCACGCAGGACGGCGGGGAAACCTGGTCCCTTCTGGAGTCCGCGCCTACGGAATCGGCATCTGCCCTCATGCTTGAGAGCGGGTCGCCGGAAACCATCTATCTGGCAGACCGCACCGCGCCCCGCATCTACCGCTCACAGGACGGCGGCGAAACGTGGGAGACCTATTTCGACGCGGGGGAAGGGCATTACCGCGTGATGACGGCGGCGCTGGCGAGGTCGTCTTCGGGCGTGCTCTATGCCTCTGTGTTTTCCTTCGGGGGACCGATGGCAGGGGATGTCTTCCGCATCGAAAACGGGGAGGGGCAATTGGTTACCAATGGCTTGCCCCGCCTGCCCGTAGACCTGATGGTGGATCCTGCGGATGCCAATACCGTCTACGCCGTGCTGCACCAATACGGGGTGTATAAAACCACCGATGGCGGCGCGCACTGGGAGGAGTTGCCTGCCCCCGGCAGCGGGAAGGACGGCGCGCCCCAGTTTGGTTTCAATCACCTTGTCATTGCGCCGGACGACCCGCAGACTCTGTATCTCCTCGGCGGCTGCGATATCAACATTCACTTTCAGCACAACAACGTGGACCCTGAGATTATGAACGCCATCTACCGCTCGCAGGACGGCGGCGAAACGTGGGAGAAACTCTCCGAGAGCGGGCTGGGCGCGGTCAGCGGCTCCATCAAAGGGCTGGCGATAGACCCCTCCAATCCGAATATCCTCTACGCCGGAGCGGCGGGTGGAGTCTTCCGCAGTACCGATGGCGGCGTCCATTGGCAGCCGCTGGGGGATGACGCCGGTTTGCAGTCCACCGGAATCGCGCTCAATCAAGACGGCTCTTTGCTCTATCGCCCTACCGCAGGCGGCGGCGTGCTGGTTGGGACGGTCTCGAACGCGGGAGGCGATGTCCTCTGGCAGGGCGAAAGTACGCTGGTCATGCCGGTTGCCCATGTAGAGGTGGAGCCTGCGCCGCAAGGCACGTCCACCGCTCTCTATGCCAGCGCGTATCCGGGGGGCGTGTTCAAGAGCACGGATGGCGGGCATACTTGGATAGAACGAAACTTCGGGCTTGCCAGTTTCCACATTGATGATCCTTCGCGGCAGGGCTATTACGCCTTTGCCATTGCAAATTCAGATGCCCGCGTGCTGTATCTCGGCTCGTATGGCGTCGGCGTGTATCGCTCGGACGACGGCGGGGATACTTGGCGTCCGGTCAACGGCGCGGCGGGGACGATGCGTCATCAGCCGATTACCGCCTTGTTGATTGACCCCGAAGATGCGGAGAATGTATTTGTCGGCACCGAGAACGGCGTCTTCCACAGCACGGACGGCGGGCAGACTTGGGAAGAGGCGAATCAGGGCTTGGAGTATGGGCGTCAGGTGCGCTCGCTGGCGCTGAGTGCAGATAGAACGCTCTATGTCGGCTTGATGGGCTACGAGGTGTATACCTCGCCAATGGACAGCATTTACTGGGAGGGCGTCAACGCGTTTGGGAATTGGGGGCATATCTGGCCGATTTGGAACGATAGACCCAATTACCAGTACACGGCTTTGCTCTTCCACCCGGAAGACCCCGATACCATCATTTTTGGGACCTTCCCGTCGGGCATTTTCATCAGTCACGATGGCGGCGTCACTTGGAAGGAAAGCAACGTCGGCTGGCCCAACGACGGCGTGTTTTCGCTGGTGACTCATCCCGAAAACAGCGACATCATCTACTCTGGAACGTATAACGGCGTTAATCGCTCGCTGGATGGCGGCGCGCACTGGGAACGCTGGGATACGGGATGGCCCGGCGAGCAATGGGTGTATTCGATTGATTTCGACCCGCGCAACCCCGATATTATGTATGCCTGCTCCAAAAACGGCGAAAACGAGGGCGTGGGGCGCGATGGATTCCACGGCACGGTGATGAAGAGCACCGACGGCGGCGCGCATTGGTTCCCCATCACAACGGGGCTGAATCTCAATCAGGAGTTTTACAAGATTATCGTTGACCCGTTCTCCCCCGATACGTTGTATTTGGCGACCCAATACGAGGGCGTCTTCGTCAGCCGCGACGACGGCGAGACCTGGCATACCTGGAACCGAGGCTTGACCAATCCCGTCGCCGGAAGCAACGGCAACAACGTCACGAACTGCCTGATGATGTCGGCGGATGGACGCTGGCTGTATTTTGGCAGTTCAGGCTCAGGAGTGTACAGGAGAGAAGTCCCGCGCCCGTGAAGAGAATATAGATTCTCTTTGGCGAAATGGAATGTCATTGCGAGTGTAGCGAGGCAATCTCATTCTTCGTTCAGCAGTTTGGCGGTTTCGTAGATAGCCAACGGCTCGCAATGAGGAGGGATGGCAAGATTTCTCCTCCACAACTTGGGTACGAATCAAAAAAGCCCTCTCCGTTTGGAGAAGGCTTTTTTGTACGAGACTCTCGCGTTAGCGGATTTTGAACATTTGCGTCAGTTTCATCGCAAGGTTCAAATCGCCTGCGAGTTTCAATTTCCCTTGCATGAACGCTGCCATGCCGTCCAATTCGCCGGTGAAGATTTTGACGTAATCGCTGGAATCGGCTGTGAGCGTCATCTTGGGGGATTCGTGGACGCCTTCGTGAACTTCGCAGATGTCATCGTGAATCGAGGCGTACCAGTCGCCGGCTTCGTCGCCGGTAAAGTGGAATTGGATGACCGCGTTCAACCCGGGGGCTTTTTCCGGGCGAAATGCGGCGGGCATCTTTTCCATCAAAGATTTAATCGTGAGCGCCATTTTTTTACACTCCTGAAGTTATTGTAGGTTCTCGAAAATCGCTGCCGCGCCCATACCGCCGCCAATGCACATCGTCACCATGCCGTATTTGGATTTTCGGCGTCCCATCTCGTAGATGAGTTGGGTGGTGAGTTTCGCTCCGGTGCAGCCGAGGGGATGTCCGAGGGCAATTGCGCCGCCGTTGACGTTGGTGATTTCGGGATTCATGTCGAGTTCGCGCATCACGGCAACAGACTGGGATGCAAAGGCTTCGTTCAACTCGATGAGGTCTATATCGGCAAGCGACATGCCCGCGAGTTTCAGCACTTTGGGAACGGCTGCGGTGGGTCCCATGCCCATGATTTCAGGGGCGACGCCGCCGACCGCGAAGTGTGTGAACCGGGCGAGAGGTTTCAGCCCCAGTTGCGCGGCTTTCTCGCCGGACATGATGATTACCGCCGCCGCGCCGTCTGACATCTGGGAGGAGTTCCCTGCGGTTACCGTGCCGCCGGGGCGGAAGACCGGTTTCAGCCGTCCGAGGGCTTCCATGCTTGTATCGGGGCGAGGTCCTTCGTCTCGTTTGAAGGTGAATTTGCGGATTTTCTGCTTTCCGCCGGGCGCGGGTTCGACGATTTCCACGTCAATCGGAACGAGTTCAGGGTCGAATCGTCCAGAAGAGACCGCGTCCGCCGCGCGCATGTTCGAGCGGAGGGCGAATTCGTCTTGCATTTCGCGGGTAATTCCGTACTTCTCCGCGACGTTTTCCGCCGTCAACCCCATGCTGGTGAACGCGCGGGGCATTTCCACCGCGAGAACCGGGTCGGGGGCGAATTTGAATCCGGTCATCGGGACCATCGTCATGGATTCCAGACCGCCCGCGATGGCGATTTCCATTTGTCCCGCCATAATCGCGAACGCCGCGTGCGCGATGGATTGCACACCCGAAGAGCAGAATCGGTTGATGGTTTCCGCCGGAACGGTGTCGGGCAGCCCTGCGCCCAGCGAAACCAGACGCGCCACGTTCATGCCCTGTTCGCCTTCGGGGAAGGCGCATCCCATGATGACGTCGTCCACTTCGGCGGGGTCTACGGCGGGCGCGCGTTTGAGCAATTCTTTCACCACCGCGACCGCCAGTGCGTCTGAGCGTACCGTCGCCAGGCTGCCGCGTTTTGCTTTTCCGACAGGAGTTCGTGCCGCTGCCACAATCACAGCATCTCGAATCGTCATTTTCTTGCTCCTTTTCAGTCAACAGGTCCGAGAAAAGACCTGAAATGAGTTTAGTTCCTCAACGGTTTGCCCGTCTTGAGCAGGCTCCACATACGCGCCTGAGTCTTTTCCTCACCGCAGAGGGAGAGGAATGCCTCGCGTTCCAGGTCGAGAATGTATTGTTCCTCGACCCATTGCGGGCGGCTCAGTTCTCCGCCGCACAGCACGTAAGAAAGTTTGTTCGCGACGTGCTGGTCGTATTCGGAGATGTAGTGCCCTTCCTTGAACATATACGCGCCCACGCGCAACGCGGCGAGTCCGTCTCGTCCGGCGGCGTAGATTTTTTCGGGCGCGGGCGGGCGATAGCCGGTATCTGCCATGTGACGTGCTTCCTTCTTGGCTTCGGCGAGGAGATATTCGCGGTTCATCACCACGCGGTCCCCATGCTGGAGGATGCCGAATTCCCGCGCTTCGACCGCGCTGGTGGCGACTTTCGCCATGCCGATTTGTTCGAAGGCTTGCTGCAAATAGGGGATGACGAGGGAATCACGCGCTTTCATGTGCGGATTGATGACGCGGCGGATGATTTCTTTCGTCCCGCCGCCTGCGGGGATGACGCCTGCGCCGACCTCGACCAACCCGATATAGGTTTCCGCCCCAGCGACCACGCGGGAGGCGTGCATCGTAATTTCACAGCCGCCGCCCAGAGTCATGCCTGCGGGCGCAACCACGACCGGTTTCGAGAAGTAGCGCATCCGCATATTCAAATCCTGCAATTTCTTGATGGCTTCGTCGAGGGTATCCCACATGCCTTGCTGCGCCGCGACGACTACCATGAAGAGGTTCGCGCCCGCGCTGAAGTTGTCGGCTTCGTTGCCGATGACCAGCCCGTCGAATTCCGTTTCGGCGCGATCCATCGCCTCGATGAGCATGTTGAAGATGTCTTCGTCCAGCGCGTTCATCTTCGTGTGGAATTCCACCAGTCCGATGCCGTCTCCTGCGTCGTACAGGGTTGCGCCTGCATTTTCGCTGACGACCTTGTTTTCCGCGCGGAGTTCGGGGAGGATAATTAGCCCGGCAGGGCGTTTGATGGGGACGTATTCTTTCTTCGTCACATCGTAGACGCCGACTTTCGTCTCGCCGCGATATTGATAGAACGTTTCGTGCCCGGATTTGAGCATTTCGTCTACCCATGCAGCGGCTTCGAAGCCCGCGGCTTTCATCTGTTCCGCCGCCCATGCGACGCCGAGCATATCCCACATTTCGAAGGGACCGGCTTCATGCCCGAAGCCCCAGCGCATCGCGTCGTCTATGGGTTTCGGCGTGTCCGCGACTTCGGGAATCAGCACCGACGCGTATTGGAATCCCTGCCAAGTGATTGCCTGCACGAATTTCGCTGCGCGGTCGTCTTCGCTGAGCATCACTTTCAATTTGCCGGAAAGCCCCTCGGCTTCTTTGGCTTTTGCGACCGATTCGAATTTCGGCTTCGAGGGGGGAACATGTTCCATCGTCTCCAAGTCGAGAGTCCAAAATTCTTTCTTGCCCTCGTCGTTGACGACTTTTTTGTAGAAGCCGACTTTGGTTTTGTTGCCGAGCCAGCCGCGTTTTATCATCTCTTCGATGAGTTTGTTCGGGGCTTCGGCGGTGAGATAGGGCATCGCGTATTTGTCGTGAGGAATGGCGGGAGCGAGATTCTTTCCTACATGATCCCACACATCAATGCCGACGAGGTCAATCAGGCGGAAGGTTGCCGTTTTCGGATGCCCGATGAGGGGACCCGTGACCGCGTCCACCTCTTCGATGGTGTAGCCGTTCTTCATGGCGTAATCCAAGACGAACGCGCCGGTCCCGAAGGCAACGCGGTTACCGATGAAGTTCGGCGTGTCTTTGCAGAGGACGATGCCTTTCCCGAGACGGTATTCGCCGAACCAGGAGATGAATTCGGTCACTTCGGGGAGGGTTTCGTCGGTGGGGATGATTTCCAGCAATTTCAGGTATCGGGGCGGGTTGAAGAAGTGAGTCCCGAGGAAGTGCTGACGGAAATCGTCCGAAAAGCCTTCGGCAATCGAAGCGACGGGGATGCCCGATGTGTTGGTGCTGATAATCGAGCCTTGCTTGCGGGTTTTGTCAATGCGTGCCATCAGGCTGCGTTTGATGTCCAGATTTTCGATGATGGCTTCGATAACCCAGTCCGCGTCGGCGATTTCGTCGAAATCGTCTTCGAGGTTGCCGGTCTTGACCAGCGTATGCTCCGCCGAGGAGAAGAACGACGCGGGACGGGATTTCATCGCCCGTTTCAGTCCCTCTTCCACGATTCGGTTGCGGACGGCTTTATCTTGCAGGGTCAATCCCTTTTTCTCTTCCTTGGGGGTGAGTTTGTTTGGCACAATATCCAGCAGTGTCACGCGTACGCCTGCGTTTGCCAGATGCGCAGCAATTGCCGCGCCCATCGTGCCTGCGCCCACCACGACCGCTTTTTTGATTTGGTATTTCATGGTGCCTCCAATCGGATTCTTTTCCCGTTGAATGGGAAAAGCGGATGAAGTTCCCTCCGCTCGATGAGAACGGAGGGGGACGAAACATTACCGCAACTGGCTGCCGCGATAGCCCAAAATCTGCCGTGCGACGACGAGACGGTTGATTTGTCCCGTGCCTTCGTAGATATCGGTGATTTTCGCGTCGCGGAACCATTTTTCCAGCAGGAATTCGCGGCTGTATCCCAGCGGGCCCATCATCTCGACGGCTTTCTGTGTGATTTTGGTGACCACGTCGCCGGCTTTGACTTTGCTTGTCGAGGATTCGTAGGCGTTGGGTTTCTTCTGGTCTGCCATCCAGACGGCTTTGATGACCATGAGCCACGCGGAGCGCAGCATGGTTTCCATGTCAATGACATCGCGCTCGATGCTGGTGAGTTTGTTGCGGGGCAGCCCGTAGCGGATTTCGATGCCGTTTTCTTCGAGTTTCTCTTTGACGAATTCCAATGCGGCGCGCGCGACGCCGACGCCTGTCGCGGCGACGAGGGGGCGAGTCGCGTCGAAGGTTGCCATCGCGCCCTTGAAGCCTTTGGTCGTCTTTTCTACCGTCGGGGAGCCGAGGATGTGGTCGAAGGGCACGCGGACATCTTGCAAGACAATCGCGGCGGTATCGGATGCGCGGATACCCATTTTGTCTTCCAATTTGGTGACTTTCACGCCCGGCGTGCCGGCTTCCACGACGAAGGAGCGCATTCCCGCGCGTCCTGCCGACGGGTCATTGGTTGCCCAGACGAGAATGATTCCGCGTCCGGTTTGTTCGTATTC
>CAZDGZ010000035.1:0-15811 GCA_964505165.1 uncultured Anaerolineaceae bacterium
GCGCGGCAGAATCAGCCGCGCCCTCTCGGAGGTTAGAGCGGTTCGAAACGCGCGGTGAAATGTTTGAGATATTTCGGCGCGTAGGTGAATTTGTATCCGCGCAGGGTATCCGCGCGGCGCGCGATTTTCGCGAAGGTGTCGGCGACGTAGTCGAGATGACTCTGCGTGTACACGCGTCGCGGGATGGCGAGGCGCACCAGTTCGAGTTCGGGATAGACGATTTCGCCGGTGTCGGGGTCTTCGTAGGAGAACATCACGGAGCCGAGTTCTACGCCGCGAATGCCGCCTTCGAGATAGAGTTCCGCTGCGAGGGATTGGTCGGGAAATTCGGCGTGGGGGATATGCGGCAGCAGCGCGCCCGCGTCCACATAGACGGCGTGTCCGCCCGGCGGTTCGATGACGGGGACGCCTGCTTCTTTGATTCGCTCGGTCAAATATGCGGTTTGGCTGAGCCGATACGCGAGATAGTCTTCGTCTAATCCTTCCATTAAGCCGATGGCGATGGCGTCGAGGTCGCGTCCGGCGAGTCCGCCGTAGGTGGGGAAGCCTTCCCGCATAATCAATTCGTTGCTCGCTTGCTGGAAAAGCGCGTCGTCGTTCATGGCGAGGAAGCCGCCGATATTGACGATGGCGTCTTTTTTCGCGGACATCGTCGCGCCGTCCGCCAGTGAGAACATCTCTTTGGCGATTTCGAGAGGTGATTTGTCGGCGTATCCCGGTTCGCGGAGTTTGATGAAATAGGCATTTTCCGCGAAACGGCACGCGTCAATGAAGAAGGGGATTCCATATTCGTGGTAGACCTCCGAAACCGCGCGGAGATTTTCCATCGAGACCGGTTGCCCGCCTCCGGCGTTGTTTGTGACGGTAATCATGCCGAGGGGGATATTCTCGACGCCGGTCTCTTCGATGAAGGCGCGGAGTTTGCCGATATCGAGGTTTCCTTTAAATGGATGAGGGTTAGATGGGTCGAAGGCTTCGTCAATGACGAGATTCGTCGGACGTCCGCCGCGAGAGCGGATGTTGGCGTCGGTGGTGTCGAAGTGCATGTTGGAGGGAACGAATTGTCCGGGTTTGACGAGAATCGCCGCGAGGATCCCCTCGGCGGCGCGTCCCTGATGGGTGGGGAGGAAATGTCGAAACCCGAAAATCTCTTTCATGGTTTCCGAGAGCCGAAAATACGAGCGCGCGCCCGCATAAGATTCGTCGCCTTGCATCATTGCTGCCCATTGATGTTGACTCATCGCTCCTGTACCGGAATCGGTGAGGAGGTCTATGAAAATATCTTCCGCTTTGAGCGCGAAGACGTTATATCCGGCGGCTTTGAGCGCGGCTTCTCGCGCGGCGCGGTCAATGAGACGAACAGGTTCGACCATTTTGATGCGAAAAGGTTCGGGAGGGTAGTATGGCATAGAAACTCCTAGATTTGTTTTTGAATGAGGAGAATTTGCCCCTTTAGTGTAGCATGGTTCCGGCAGATGGGGCAATTAAAGCCGAAGAGTTTAGCGTATAATTGAAACGATGGTTAAGAAGGTTCGTTTAGTCTCGTTTGTCGTTTTGTTGGCTATCTCGCTTTTTCTTTTGGGATGGGCGGTTTTTCCGACAAGACGCGTTTTTCGAGATTCGACTCTTGACTCGGCAGCCTCTTCTCCCCTGCTGGACGCCGCGCCTTCTCTATCTGCTTCCGAAATGAGACATCTGACGACGGCATACCCTCCCGTTATCCGCGTGGGAGATTCCGACCGCGTTACGCTTCGTCTGGAAAAGGACGAATCCGGTGCGGTAACGCCGACGCTGGATGTGGATGGACAAGCCGTGATTGGCGAAACGGTTGAATTGCCCGCATCGGACGATGCCTATACGGTTCTTCTCGTCGCTCGGCTGGATATGGTGGGGATGGAGGTCGTCCCCGAAGGCGAAATCAGCGAAGCGGCAATACCGAATTCGCCCTCGGTGTTTTATTGGAGCGTACGTCCGATGGAAGCCGGCGCGTATCGCGGAACCTTGTGGCTTTTCGTGGAATTCGTCCCGAAAGAAGGAGGCGCACCGTTTCGGCGTGCGCTCGCGGCGCAAGAACTGAAAATTCGCGCGACGACCCTCTTGGGATTGTCTGGAGCCTCCGCGCGTTTCTTCGGAAGCGCGGGTTCGCTGTTGAGCAGCGTTCTCGGATTCCCTTTTTTGGAAGATGTCGTGCGGTGGGTGCTGGAACGTGTGCGGAGTCCTCGCGGGGTTTGACGCGAAGCCGGGAGAAATCCATGCTTTTTTGGACGAATTAGGGAGATATGACAAACATCATGCGAAAAGCGGACGTGGGTTAGTTTGGTTTCAAGTGCCTTTATGGTAAAATTCGCCCGCTTGTGTAACCGAACTTCTTAAAGGATGGAGCGCGTATGCAGAATCCCTGGATTTATATCGGTTTGTTTTTCATCGTCGGAGTAATCATCCCCGGAGCCGCGTTGTTGATTCCGTGGTTGATTGCGCCGCGTAAGCCCAATCCCGTCAAGCAAAGCACCTATGAGTGCGGTATCGAAACGGTGGGCGAGAGTTGGGTACAGTTTCGAGCGCAGTATTATATTTTTGCGCTGGTTTTCCTCGTCTTCGATGTGGAAACCGTGTTTCTCTTCCCTTGGGCGGTTGCATTGAAGAAATTGCCCATGTTTGCTACGTTGGAAGGTATCCTCTTCATCTTAATTCTCGTTGCCGGGCTGGTGTATGTCTGGCGCAAGGATATGTTGGAGTGGGTGTAGGCTGGTAGGAACAATCCAAGAGGCTGAAAGGATTTTCCTCTCAGCCTTTTTTGTGTAGGAGTGATTCCATGACATTTTGGACTGACCCGATTCACGTTGCAGCCGAGTGGCTGCAAGGCGTTTTTACGGGATGGGGCATGTGCCCAAATCTCGCAAACGTCTTGACGGCTTTTCTTGGCATTTTGATTTTGATATCCTTCGCAATGTTGTTGGATATCATTCTCGTTTGGGTGGAACGTAAGGTCGTTGCTCGTTTTCAGGACCGTTTGGGACCAAACCGAGTAGGACCTTGGGGTATTTTCCAGCCCTTCGCGGATATTGTAAAACTTCTCATCAAGGAAGATATTACGCCCGCAGGCGCGAACAAAGTTCTTTTCAATATGGCGCCTATCCTTTCGCTGATGTCGGTACTGTTGCTGTGGGCAGTGCTCCCGCTCGCACCCGATATCGGGATGGATTTGAACGTGGGGTTGTTGTATATGATTGCCGCCGGCGCGCTGGGAACTCTCGCGATTATCCTCGCGGGCTGGGCATCGAACAACAAATATGCGTTGGTGGGTGCGTTCCGTACCGTAGCGCAGATGGTGGCATACGAAATTCCGATGGTGATTGCGCTGCTCGTCCCGACGATTATCGCGGGGACGATGGGAATCAACAGCATCGTCAAATCGCAGGAAACGTGGTATGTGCTGATTTCGCCGCTGGGCGCGTTGATTTTCCTCATCGCCGCAATTGCCGAACTGGGACGTTCTCCTTTCGACCTGAACGAAGCCGAATCGGAAATCGTCGCCGGCTTCCACATCGAATATACGGGAATGAAGTTTGGTCTCTTTTATGCGGGAGAACTTCTCCATGCCTTCACCTTCGGCGGATTTATTTCCGCGCTCTTCTTTGGAGGTTGGCGAGGCCCCGGCGCAGAGACGTATCCGCTTTTGGGCGTGCTGTATTTCTTCCTGAAGGCGCTGTTCTTCTATTGGGTCATCATGTGGGTCAAGTATTCGGTGCCTCGTGTGCGAATTGACCACATGCTGGCTTTCGGATGGAAATTCCTGACCCCGTTGGCGTTGGTATTGTTGATGGTCACCGCGTTGCTGGATAAAGTTTTGGCTGGCGCGTCGGCTTGGACATACGGCTTGACGATGTTTGTATCGAATATTCTTCTCGTGTGGTTGACAATCGTGGTTCTGAAAGCGTACGCGCGCCGCGAAAGAAATCGGGAAGAGTCCTCGGTTCAGCCTGTCGCGCAGACAGCGCATCAATAGCCGAAGAAGGAGCGAAGACTTATGACTCCCTTGCACATTCTTTTCTTGTTGTTTGCAATCGTCATTCTCGGCTCGGCGCTGAAGGTCGTCACGACGCAAAACATGCTCCACGCCGCGTTGTGGTTGATTGTGACCCTCTTTGGCGTCGCTGCTCTCTACGCGATGTTGAACGCGAGTTTTCTGGCGGTGGTGCAGGTTGTGGTGTATATCGGCGCAATTGCCATCCTCTTCATCTTTGCCGTGATGCTAACCCGCCGCGAAATGCGAGACAAAGGCGAGCAGTTGAATAAAAATTGGTGGGCGGCGGCAATTATCAGCGTGGCGGTGTTTGGCTTTCTCTATACGCTGGTAAGCCGATGGAGCGGTTTTGGAAATACGGCGGCGGCACTTCCTTCCGACGTGGATTTCTTGAAAGAGTTAGGCACGGCGTTGGTTTCTCCCAATGCGTATGTGCTGCCGTTTGAAATTGCTTCAGTGCTGCTCCTCGCGGCATTGGTCGGCGCGGTTTATGTCGCGTCCAACAGAGAATAGGAGGCTATGATGATTCCGCTTTCCTGGTATCTGCTTTTATCCGCCGCGTTGTTTAGTATCGGGATGTTTGGCGTTTTGGCGCGAAAGAATGCCATCGCTATTTT
Organism: uncultured Anaerolineaceae bacterium; assembly: GCA_964505165.1. Classification (GTDB taxonomy): domain Bacteria; phylum Chloroflexota; class Anaerolineae; order Anaerolineales; family Villigracilaceae; genus CAZDGZ01. The sequence goes on from CAZDGZ010000035.1 coordinate 4,642, forward strand.
GCTTGGCGTCGAGTTGATGTTGAATTCGGTCAATGTCAATTTGGTGGCGTTTTGGCGCTACAACGACCCGACGAAAATTCTCGGACAAGCGTTTGCGATTATCGTGTTTGCGGTCGCTGCTGCGGAAGTAGCGGTTGGGCTGGCGTTGATTATCTCCATTTACCGCCGCCGCAAGACGGTTGTGGCAGACGAGATTGATATGATGAAGTGGTAGGAGAACGTTATGGCAACAACAACTTTGATTTGGTTACTTCCTCTCCCGCCGCTGCTGGCATTTTTCGTGATTGTGTTGTTTACCAATCGCAACAAGGCGTTGAGCCATAGTGTTGCGGTTGGCGCGGCAGCGCTTTCGTGGCTGGGCAGCATGATTGTTTTTGTCCGCGCGCTCGGCGTGGAACATCTTGGAGAACATCCCTTTGTTTCGGCGGTCAATTGGCTGCCTCTTGGGGATACATGGTTCCGCATCGGCATCCGCATTGACCCGCTCTCGGCAGCGACACTTTTCTTTGTCGCGTGGACGATTTTCATGATTTTCCTCTATTCGGTGGGCTATCACAATTTCGGACAGCCCGAAGGAGACCATGATCGTCCCGGCTTGCCGCCGCATGGCGCAACGGTGACGGATGAACACGGACATACCCATACCGTTCCCTCCATCGAGCCGATGTACTCCCGTTTCTTTGCCTTCATCGGGCTTTTCGCATTCGGGATGTATACGCTGGTGATTTCCGACAACCTGCTGACCCTCTTCGTCGGCTGGGAAATCATGGGGCTGTGTTCGTACTTGCTCATCGGGTTCTGGTACGGGAAAGAGTCGGCGCGGAACGCAGGCATCAAAGCCTTTATGACGACTCGTGTCGGGGATGTCTTCATGCTTCTGGGCATCGGCTTCCTGTACTCGGCGACGGGCACGCTGACCTTCGGCGATATTTTCACGGAACACACGCTGGAAGCACTGGCGCACGCGCAGACGGGCGTCTTTGGGCTTTCCGCTGCGGGGTTGATTGGCATCCTGCTCTTCATTGGCGCGGTCGGTAAGTCGGCGCAATGGCCTCTGCATGTGTGGCTGCCGGACGCGATGGAAGGTCCTACGCCGGTGTCCGCGATGATCCACGCGGCGACGATGGTTTCCGCAGGCGTCTACATGGTCATCCGCATGTTCCCGCTGATTTCGGCGGGCTGGACGGAAGGCATGGGGCTGACCCCCGCGATGTCGGTGATTGCCTTCATCGGCGCGTTTACGGCGCTTTTTGCCGCGACCATCGCAGTTGCTCAGAACGACATCAAACGCGTTCTCGCGTATTCCACGATTTCGCAATTGGGATATATGATGGCGGCGATTGGCGTCGGTGCGTATGTGGCGGCGGTTTTCCACCTGATTACGCATGCCTTCTTCAAAGCGCTGCTCTTCCTCGGTTCCGGTTCGGTTATTCACGGTATGGAACACGGAGTTTTGCATACCGGCGACCACAGCGTAGATCCGCAGGATATGTTCAACATGGGCGGCTTGTACAAAAAGATGCCCGTGACGTTTTGGACCTTCCTCATCGGCGGGTTTGCACTCTCCGGTTTCCCGGTTTTGACGGCGGGCTTCTGGTCGAAAGATGAAATCTTTGCAGATGCTTTCGGGCATGGGCACATGGCGGTCTTTATTACGCTCGCGGTCGCAGCGTTCTTGACGGCGTTCTACACGATGCGCCAGATTACGCTTTCTTTCCTTGGGAAACCTCGAACCGAAGCAGCCGAACACGCGCAGGAAACGCCCTGGACGATGACTCTGCCTTTGTCGGTGCTGGCGTTCTTCGCGATGACCTTCGGCTGGGTCGGCATTCCCGAACATTTCCCGCTTTTGGGCGGACTCATCCCCAATTGGTTCCACGAATTCGTGAGCGGCACGCTGATGGAAGCGCCTGCCACTCCGGAGTTCAGCATGGTGCCTCTCCTGACCTCGCTGACAGTGGCGCTGGGAGGGCTATTCTTCGGCTGGCTGGTTTATCGGAACATGCCGGCAGGAAAAGAAGATCCCCTCAAGAAGGCGTTGGGTCCGGTACACACGCTGCTGCAAAACAAATACTACTTCGACGAGGCGTATGACTTCCTCTTCATCAAACCTGCTTATTGGCTCGCCGAAACCTTTACCTATAAATGGATTGATCGCGGCGTGATTGACAACATTTTGCACGCATTTGGACGCATTGCGCTTTGGCTTGGGCATACATTGCGAAACGACTTCGATTTGCCCGTCATCAATCGCTTCATCGGCGATGGCACTGCGGCTGTGGTTCGGAAATCCGGCTTTAGTTTGCGCCGAATAGAAACCGGACGCGTGCAGCAATATATGGCGGCGGCGATAAGTACGCTAATTGTCGTGGGCGCGCTGCTCTACTTCTTCGCCTAAGGGCAGACAGGAGAGAACAATGAACTTTATTTCTAGTCATCTCTTGACGACCATTCTGTTCTTCCCCGTCCTGGCGGCGCTGGTGACTCTCTTCCTGCCCAAGGACGAGGTTAAACTCATTCGCTGGACGGCTTTTCTTGCCAGTTTAGTTCCTTTCGTGCTTTCCATCGTGCTTTGGGTCAACTTCCAGCCCGGAACGCCTGGCTTCCAGTTCGAGGAGCAATATATCTGGTACGAGGCGATTCATTCGACGTTCCACGTCGGCGTGGATGGCATTTCGCTGACGATGGTTTTGCTGACGACCCTCCTGACGCCGTTGGCAATCCTTGCCTCCTTTACCATCACGGATCGCGTGAAAGCGTACATGATGCTCTTCCTCTTCTTGGAAACGGGCATGCTGGGCGTATTCATGGCGCTGGATTTGATGATTTTCTTCCTCTTCTGGGAAATCGGCTTGGTGCCGATGTACTTCCTCATCAACCAGTGGGGCGGTGCGAACCGCAATTACGCATCGTTGAAGTTCGTGATTTATACGATGGCAGGCTCGCTTGGTTTGCTCCTCTCCATCCAGATGCTGGGCGTTCTCTTCCAGACCTACGATTTGCCGGTCTTGTATGAGCGATGGACCTCTATTCAAGGCTCGGTGATGGGGATGCCGGTCGAGACGGTGAAGACGATTGCCTTCTGGGCGTTTACGATTGCCTTCGCTATCAAAGTACCGATTTGGCCCTTCCACACATGGCTTCCTGACGCGCATACCGAAGCGCCGACGGCAGGTTCGATGCTGCTGGCGGGCGTTCTCCTGAAATTGGGCGCGTACGGCTTCCTGCGGTTGGTCATCCCGCTTTATCCCGAACAGGCAAATCATTTTGCGGGCGCGTTGGCGTTTCTGGCGGTGATGTCTATCATCTTCGGCGCGTTCGGCTCGTACGGGCAGGATGACTTCAAACGTTTGGTCGCGTATTCCTCCATCAACCACATGGGCTTTGTGGTGTTGGGTATCGCGGCGGCGGCTCGCGCGGCGGGCACGCTGGACGCGCATATCGCGATGGATGGTGCAGTCCTTCAGATGTTCAATCATGGCGTTTCGGCGGCTGGGATGTTCTTCCTCGTCGGCGTCATTTACGAGCGGGCGCACACTCGCGATTTGAATAAATTTGGCGGGTTGTTCCCCATTGTGCCGGTGTATGGCGGCATCTTGATTTTCACTTCGATGGCGTCTCTTGGCTTGCCCGCGTTGAACGGGTTCGTTTCGGAGTTCCTCGTGGTTCGAGGCTCGTGGCCGATTTTCTCGGTCTACACTGCTTTGGGCATGATAGGACTTCTTTTCACGGGCGCATATATCTTGAAGGGAATCAAGAAGGTGTTGCATGGTCCGATGAACGAGTATTGGGCGCATGGCGAACACCGTCTGACCGACATCAATACGCGTGAAATTATTGTCATGGCACCGCTCATGCTTCTCTTCCTCGCGATTGGGCTTTGGCCCGCGTGGATTTTGGACGTGATCAATAAAGCCGTGGTGATGCTTTTCTAGTCTAATCGGTCTCCCGAAGGCTTCTGCAAGTCGCAGGAGGCTGAAAGAGACTCATAACGAGGTGTGCAAATGACATTTCCGATACTGAGCGTTATCGTCTTCACGCCGCTTGTCGCGAGCCTGCTGATTTTGATGATGCCGGCGGAGCGCAAGACGGAAATTCGAGTAACGGCGCTGGCGGCGGCGGCTTTTGCCTTGCTCCTCTCTATCTGGGTGTATTTTTCCTACGATACAGCGGCGGCGGGGTATCAGTTCCAGGAACAGTATTCCTGGCTTCCCTCTTTGGGAATTGGCTACCACGTCGGCGTAGACGGGCTGAGCACCCCCTTGGTGCTGCTGACCGGCACGGTCATGTTTACGGGCGTGCTGATTTCTTGGAATATAGATGACCGTCCGCGTGAATTCTTTGCCTTTTTGTTCATCCTAGCGACGGGCGTATTCGGCGTTTTCGTAGCGTTGGATTTGTTCCAATTGTTCTTCTTTTACGAAATCGCTGTGTTCCCCATGTACCTCCTCATTGCGATTTGGGGCTGGGTGAAGACGCGAGAATACGCCGCGATGAAACTGACCCTCTACCTCTTCGTCGGTTCGGTGATTGCATTGGTCGGCGCACTGGCGATGTACTGGGTCGCGGGCGCACATTCTTTCGATATGCTCGTCCTCGAAAAAGCGGGCTTTTCGGAGACTTTCCAGCGCATTTGGTTCTTGCCGGTGTTCCTTGGGTTTGCAGTGCTGGGCGGTATCTTCCCCTTCCATAACTGGAGCCCGGATGGTCACGTGGCAGCGCCGACGGCGGTCTCGATGTTCCATGCAGGCGTCTTGATGAAGTTGGGCGCATTCGCCGCACTGCGGGTGGGCATCATGCTTCTGCCGCAAGGCGCGTTGTACTGGCGCTGGGTCATCATGGGATTGGCGACGGTCAATGTGGTGTACGGCGCGTTCATCGCAATGGTACAAACCGATTTCAAATATGTTATCGGCTTCTCCTCCGTCTCGCACATGGGCTTGGTGATGCTCGGTTTCGCGACCTTGACGAAAGAAGGCTTGACCGGCTCCGGCGTGCAAATGTTCTCGCATGGTGTGATGACGGCGCTCTTCTTTGCTGCGGTTGGGATGGTGTATAACCAGACACACACGCGCGAAATTCCTCGCCTCGGAGGCTTCGCTAAAGTGATGCCCTTTACAGCAATCGGCTTCATCATTGGCGGTTTGGTCTCGATGGGCATGCCCGGATTTTCCGGTTTCGTGGCTGAATTCCCCATCTTCATGGGACTTTGGGAAACGAAACCGATTGTGGCGATTGTCTCGGTCATCTCGATTGTGATTACGGCATCGTATATTTTCCTGGTTATCCGCCGAGTCTTCTTCGGGGATATGCCAGAAGAATTTGTCGGTCATGTCGGGGATGTGACCGTTTTGGATAAAGTGGCTCTGACGTTCCTCTCGGCGTTGATGATAGGCATCGGTATGTTCCCGGCGCTTATGGTTCCGATGGTGCAGACGGGCGTAGAAAATGTATTGCGTCTCTTGGGAGGTGCATAAGTGACTTTCTCTTACACGACCCCCATGATTATGGCAGTTCTGCCGGAGATCCTTTTGCTGGTGCTCGGCGTCTTGGTCCTTGCCTTTGACCTTGTTTGGAAAGACGAAAAACGCCGCAACCTGGGTTGGCTGAGCGCAGGCGGATTGGTGCTGATTATCGTTATCAGCCTCTTCATCGCGCGTCCCTCGGAGCCGGAAAGCGTCTTCGGCGGGATGATTCGCTTCGATTGGATGGCATTCTTCTTCAAGATGCTCTTCCTCTTCGCAGCGGCGATTACCTCCCTCCTGATGATGGATTTGGAAAGCCTGAACCGACGCGGAGAATCGTACCTTCTGCTTCTCGCGGCGACGATGGGCATGTCCCTGATGGCCTCCGCTGCCGACGTGATGATGCTCTATCTCGCAATCGAAACGACCTCCATCCCGCTCTATATTTTGGCGGGCTTTATGAAGGAAGACGATTTCTCAACGGAAGCCGGATTCAAATACCTCCTCTTCGGCGCGCTGACCTCTGCGGTTATGCTCTATGGCTTCTCCCTCATTTACGGCTTTACGGGAACGACGAATTTCGGCGACCTTTCGACGATGTTCTCCTCCGGTGAGTTGTCGCTTTCGCTCGCGGCGGGATTGATTTTCCTCATCGTCGTTGGAATTGGCTTCAAGGTCTCCATTGTCCCGTTCCATTTTTGGGCGCCGGATGTGTATCAAGGCGCGCCGACGGCAGTCGCGGGCTTCCTTTCGACGGCATCGAAAGCCGCAGGGTTTGCTGCGCTGATGCGTCTTTTCCTGATTGCCTTCCCGACGGTATCGGTTTCGTGGTCTATGCTTCTCGCGGTGCTCGCTACGTTGACGATGACGCTGGGCAACCTCGTCGCGTTGGCGCAGACGAACATCAAACGTCTGCTGGCGTATTCCTCTATCGCACACGCGGGCTACGCGATGATTGGCGTCGTCGTGGCTTCAGAATTGGGCGCGGCGAGTGTAGTGTTCTACCTCGCGGCATATATTCTCACGAACCTCGCCGCCTTTGGTGTGGTGACTGCGGTCGGGCATGTGACCGGCTCGGATGACATCAAAGCCTACGCAGGCTTGAGCCGCCGTGCTCCCGGATTGGCGTTGGCGATGCTGGTCGCCTTCCTTTCCCTCGCGGGAATGCCCCCCTTCGGCGGCTTCGTGGCGAAAGTCTTCGTCTTCGCCGCTGCCGTTCAAGAAGGATGGATTTGGCTGGCATTTGTCGGCGTTTTGAATTCCATCGTAGGCTTGTACTACTACTTGACGGTTCTCAAATACGTCTATTTGTATCGCATGGAAGGCGAAGACGAAGAAGCGCATCCCATTCCGCTTTCTCGCTCGTACGCAATTGCGCTTACGGTACTCTCGCTGGGCATCTTGATGATTGGTATTGCCTTTGCCCCTTGGTTTGGCTTTTCCAATGCTGCGGCGATCAATCTCTTCTAATGCAAATTGACGAAGTGAAGAGCCTTTGATATAATCCGCAAACATGACGACAAGAGAGCCGGAGAAACCAGCAACTTCTATCAGCAGCCAGCAACAAAGTTTGCTTAACATGACCATCATTGGTCTTGTGGGGCAGGTAGGTTGTTTGACCCTTCTCATTCTGCTGGCTGCTGTCTTTTCTGGGCTTTGGCTGGATACTCATTTTGGCACCCGTCCCTGGGTGACCATCGGAATGCTGGTTCTCAGCATTCCGATTTCTTTGGTTGTGATGTTTTTTGTCTCTCGATCGGCGGCGGAAAAACTCAAACGAGATTTTGAGAAACGCCGAGAAGAAAATACTACGAAGGAGGATGCCATTGGAAAAGACTCGTAAATGGCGGTATGGGGTCAACCGCTGGTATGTACTGCTCTTTATCATTTTGGGAATAGTCTTTGCCAAGATGTACCCCCCCATTCGCCCGCATATTCAGGTCGCGCCGGAACGAATCGCGGAAGCGCCTTTGTTTACCTTGCCGGTGATTGGGCCATTTTACATGACCAATACCCTAGTCGCAATGCTGATTATGGATGTGGTCATCATCCTGTTCTTCTTGCCCTTCATGCTCGCAGCGAAACGCGGCTCCATTATGCCGGAAGGCGGATTCGCGGGCGCGGCAGAAGCCATTGTGGAAATGCTCTACAATTTGGTCGAGAAGACGGCAGGGAAGGCGACGAAGGATATTTTCCCTTGGTTCGCGACGATTTTCATCACCGTCTTGGTCGCCAACTGGATGGAACTCATCCCAGGCGTAGACAGCATCGGAATTTTGGAGCATGTCAAGGAAGGCGCGCATGAAGGCTATCAGGCTGTCGCGACCTTCATCCCCGGCATGATGGCATTGGTGAGAGGCGAGGGACATTACAACGTGACCTCCTATGTCCGCGTTCTTTCCACCGACTTGAACTTTACCTCCTCCCTTGCGCTGATTTCGGTGATTATGACACAAGTCATCGGGATTAAATATCAGGGAATGGCGTATTTCAGCAAATTCTTCAACACCCGCGAACTCTTCACCAAGCCTTTCATGGGCGCGATGGATTTCCTCGTCGGGCTGTTGGAAATCATCTCGGAAGTCTCCAAAATCCTCTCGTTTGCTTTCCGGTTGTTCGGGAATATCTTCGCCGGAAGCGTGCTGCTCTTCCTGGTCGGCTCGATGATTCCGGTCTTCGTGCAGTCCATGATTTTGGTCTTCGAATTTGGTATTGGCATGATTCAGGCATTCGTCTTTGCAATGCTGACCCTCGTCTTCATGAGCCAGGCGACTCAAGGACACGGCGGCGAAGCGCATCACGAAGCCTGACGAAAAAACGAAAATTCTCATCTACTTGGGCAAATACCCAAAGTTACTAACTCTACAGGAGGACTCAATACATGTCTGGTGATATCATCTTGGCTGCGAAGTTCATTGGCGCTGGTCTTTCCATGATTGGCGCGCTGGGCGGCGGCGTTGGAATTGGTTTGAGCGTGCAAGGCGCAATGGGCGGTATGGCGCGCAACCCGGATCTCTACGATACCCTCTTCACGAACATGATCCTGGGAATGGCGTTCTCGGAAGCCATCGCGATTTACTGTCTCGTTATCGCGTTCCTGATGCTCTTCGTTCTCTAAGAACTGCGTCTTTGAAAAACGCAATTTCGAAAGGAGTCAGAATTGGAAGCGTTAGGAATTAATCTCGGATATCTGATTGTTCAGATATTGAACTTTGCTATTCTCTTCGTCGTCCTGAAAGAATGGGTCTACAAACCCCTTCTGAAGACGCTGGAAAAACGACGCGAAACCATTGCGCAGGGCTTGGAAGATGCCCGCATTGCTTCGGAAGCACGTGCCAACGCGGAAAAAGAAGCCGAAAAAATCAAAGCGGATGCACAGGCTGAAGCGAGCAAAATCGTTCGCGAGGCGACGGAACGCGCGGAATCTGTGGCGAAAGACATCAAATCTGCCGCCGAAGCCGAAGCCGCGAAAATCCGCGAAGATGCTTTGGCAGATTTGGAAGACGAACGTAACCGCATGTTGGGCGACCTTCGCGGACAAATTGCAGCGTTGGCGATTGCAGGCGCTCAAAAACTTGTCGGCGAAGCCCTCGACGAAAAGCGTCAACATGCGCTCTTGGAAGAATTCTTCTCTGGCGTGAAATCCGGCAAAGTCGTCCTCTTGGACGAAGCCGACATGAAAGGCGATGTCGCCGAAGTGACCAGCGCACTGCCCCTCACCGACGAAGAGCGCAAAATCGTTGAATCCGACATTGTCTCCAAGATTGGCGCGAAAGAAGTGACCTTCACCGTCAATCCGGCGATTTTGGGCGGCTTACTCATCAAAGTCGGCGACAAAGTCCTCGATGGCTCGGTCGCGGGCAAACTAGAAGGCTTGCGCGAAACCTTGCGCTAATTCTTTTCCAAAGATGTCCACTAAAGGGTTGTGACGCGCGTGCTCACAACCCTTTTTTTCATCCTGATGATTTCACTTTCCCGACTTTTCGACGAATTCCCCTTTCCCCTTCTCGAAGGCGCGCCCTCGGATATCCCGATTGCGAACATCACAGCGGATTCTCGCGAGGCACGCGAAGGCTCTCTCTTCGTCGCCATGACGGGCGGAAACACAGACGGGCATCGCTACATCGCGGATGCGGTGCAGCGCGGCGCGGTGGCGATTCTCGGAGAAAAACCGAACCTTCGCCCTGGCGTTCCCTACCTCCGCGTCGAAAACTCGCGGCGCGCCCTTGCCTACCTCTCGGCGGCGTTCTATGGCTTCCCCGCGCGTCACCTTCGCATGATTGGCGTGACCGGCACGGATGGCAAGACGACCACCAGCAGCCTGCTCTACCACATTCTCCTGCAATCCGGCATCAACGCGGGCATGATTACCACCGTCAACGCGGTCATCGGCGACAAAACCCTCGATACCGGCTTTCACGTCACTACCCCAGACGCGCCGCAAGTGCAGCATTACCTCGCCCAAATGCTCGACGCCAATCTCACCCACGTTATTCTCGAAACCACCTCGCACGGATGGGCGCAATACCGCGTGGATGCCTGCGAATTCGACATCGGAATTGTCACCAACATCACTCACGAACATTTGGACTATCACGGCTCGTATGAAGCCTACCGCGCGGCAAAAGCGCGTCTTTTTCTCTCTTTGAAGGAAACGAAGGAAAAAAGATTCGGATCCCCGCGTCTTTCCGTTCTCAACCGCGATGACTCATCCTACGCGTATCTCTCCCGAATCGCTCCTGGACCGCAGGTTTCCTACGCCCTCGACGCGGCAGCGGATATCCGCGCGGAACAGGTGACCTATTCCCCGCGAGGCATCCAATTTCTCGCGCGGAGTCCTGAGTTCAGCGTTCCCGTGACCTCCTCCCTCGTCGGCGCGTACAACATCTCCAACATCCTCGCGGCGATGGCGGCGGCAATCTTCGGCTTGGAAATTTCGCCGGAACTCGCGTCGAAAGCCGTTGCCTCCTTCCCAGGGGTGCCGGGACGCATGGAGCGTATTCACATGGGACAGGATTTCACCGCCATTGTGGATTTCGCGCATACCCCCAACGCGCTTCGTTCTGCGATTGCCGCCGTCCGTCAGATGACGACAGGGCGTGTTATCGTTGCGTTTGGGTCTGCGGGCTTACGAGACAAAGAAAAACGCCGCATGATGGCGGAGATTGCCGCAGAACACGCGGATTACACGGTCCTCACCGCCGAAGACCCGCGTACAGAATCCCTCGACGCGATTTTGGAAGAAATGGCTGCCGGCGCGGAATCCAAAGGCGGCGTAGAAGGGAAAACCTTTTGGCGAATCCCCGATAGGGGAGAGGCAATCCGAAAGATGATTTCCCTTGCCGCTCCCGGCGATGTGATTATGGCGTGCGGAAAAGGGCACGAACAATCCATGTGCTTCGGCGAAACCGAATATCCCTGGGACGACCGCCTTGCAATGCGCGCCGCCCTCGCGGAATATCTTGGAATGGATTCTCCGAAGATGCCGTATCTTCCCACACAAGGTTAACGCCGCCAACCGGCTTCAGATTCTGTTTATTCGCATCGACGTGACGAGCGTTTTCGCGATTTTCGCGGCGAGGGTGGCGTTGTTGTGCAGCAACGTAAGATTGGCTTGAAGCGAAAGCCCTTCGCTCAATTGATTGATACGTTCGAGAAGGAAGGGCGTCAGCGCCTGCCCGCGAATGCCCTGCTCTTTTGCCTCC
>CAZDGZ010000036.1:0-11545 GCA_964505165.1 uncultured Anaerolineaceae bacterium
AGACGCGGTTAGCGCGGCGATGGAAAGAAGATCGCGGGAGGTATACGTCACCTCGTCCACGAGTGCGCGAGCGCGGACGATTTTTTGCGCGAGTTCGTCTTCTTTCGGCTGCCATTCCGCGCGGAAGGCTTCGGGGTCTTTCTCGAAAGCGAGATTTCGTTCCATGATAAGGACGCGTTCTCTAGGCTCTCGGATGCCGATGATGTCTACCGACAGCGCGAATCTATCCAGAAGTTGCGGACGGAGGTCCCCTTCTTCAGGATTCATCGTGCCGACGAGGATGAACCGCGCGGGATGCGCGAAAGATATCCCTTCGCGTTCGACGATGTTCATTCCCATTGCTGCGGAGTCGAGAAGAACGTCTACTACATGGTCGTCGAGAAGGTTTACCTCGTCAATGTAGAGGACGCCGCGATTAGCGGCGGCGAGGATTCCCGGCTCGAAATGCCGTTCTCCTTTTTGAATGGCTTGTTCGATGTCGAGAGTTCCGACCACGCGGTCTTCCGTCGCGGAGACGGGGAGATTCACAAAGGGGATGGGACGCTCCTCGATGGGGAGGGGATCGCCTTTCGCCGCGCGTTCCTTACATTCCGTACACCAAAAGGTTGGGTTGTCCGGGTCGCATCCGAATCGGCATCCCTTGACCGCGCGGACACGCGGTAAAAGCGCGGCGAGGGCGCGCGCTGCTGTGGATTTCGCGGTGCCGCGTTCTCCGCGTATCAAAACGCCGCCGATTCGAGTATCTACGGCGTTGAGAATCAGCGCGCGTTTCATGCGAGATTGTCCGACGATGGCACTGAAAGGGTAAATGACAGTCATAGCGTTGATTATAACCTTTCCTCATCGAGAGGCAAGATGGGCTTCGTTTTTCACTGGCTTTCTTTGGAATATGCCAGCGCTAACGTGGAGGTGAGGAAGAAGAGCAGCAGAATCAAGTTCAGATATCCACCGCCGATAATCGCCAGCGCTTTCCCTGTGAGATGGTCAAGGATGATTCCTTGCAGTAAAAAAGGAACAATCGGGCTGAAGAAGAGTATCCATCGAGGGTAGTGGGTTCGTTTTCTCCACACGCTTATCGTAAAGAGAATCGTGAACACGCCAAAGGGGAAGTAGACGGTTTTTCGCAATGCTTGATTGACGGCGATGGCTAAAGCGGCGAATTCTTGCGGCGGAAGTCCCAGCGCTGCCGCGTTTTTTGCTGCAACTGCAATGCCGGTATACGCGCCATGAACCACACCGTACGCGCTTACGACCATCGCGAAGGAGAGAAAACTTCCCCAACGCATCCCCGCACTTTCTGGCTGAAAGGCGAAAAAGATTTGACCCGCACCGGCGAGGTAAAGCCACATGGCAAGGAGCGCGAAGATACCGCTCCAGATGATGCGCTCGGAGGACACTTGCGACATATTCAACAAGAAATCGGTTTTATCTCCGTTGTAGTAAAAAAGCATATCTCCTGCAAATAAGAGGAGGCTTCCGAGCGCGCCGAATCCCCCTAGCCATAGTCCCGTTTTCTTGGAAATCTGAGTCATGCCGAGAACCCTTTTATCTTTTTTCGCCGAATGTTTTTGTGAAGGGTTGATGTATGACTATAGTGTACCTGAGATTTGAAAATCCTCGGAACGAAACTTGAACGTTCTCTTTTCCTTCCCTTTTTCTGGTACACTACCCCGCGTGATGAAAAAGAAGATAGGGCTTTTCTCTCTCCTCTTCCTTGCGTTGGCAATCGGGATTTCTCAACTGCCCGGTATTCAATCGCGGCTTGCTTGGCGCATCGAAGTCGCCAAAACCTACGCACACGGCATTCTCTTTCCCGCCGGCGATGTCCCGACCGCGAAACCGCATCCAACCGTAGCGCCTTCTTTGACCCCTCGCGAGCCTCCCTCTCCCTCTCCCATTCCCACACTGCCCCTCGCGACCGAAACACCCCTCCCGAAGCGGGTTTTGTTGACGCAGCCCGCGTATGAGCAGCAAGATATGAATAATTGCGGCCCCGCCACACTTACGATGGCGCTCCGTTATTTTGGCTGGGAAGGAACTCAGTTCGATATTTCCGATATTGTCAAACCCAAGCGCCCGGACCGAAACGTCAATCCCGAAGAACTTGCGTATTATGTCAATAACTATGCGGGATGGCTGCGCGCCATTTATCGCGTCAATGGGGATGCCGCGCGTCTCAAAGCGTTGATTTCGGCGGGATTTCCTGTCATCATCGAGGAGACTTTTCGCTTCGAAGAACCTTATTGGCTGCACGATGACCTTTGGGCGGCGCATTATCTCCTCCTTACCGGCTACGATGATGCGGCGCGTGAGTTTACCTCGCAAGATTCTTTTCACGGCGAAAACCAAATTCTGCCGTATGACGAACTCGAAGAAAATTGGGAGCCGTTCAATCACCTCTATTTCATCGTTTACCTTCCTGAGGAGGAAGACGAAATCAAAGGGATTTTAGGGGAGGATTGGGAGGAAGACTCCAACCGAAAACGCGCGCTCGCGGCGTCCCAAAAGCGGATTCAGGAGAATCCGGACGACGCCTTCGCGTGGTTCAACCTCGGCAGCAATCTCCTTTATTTCGAGCGATACGACGAAGCCGCCGATGCTTACGATACCGCGCGGAATCTTGGGCTTCCGCAGCGGATGATGCGTTACCAATTTGGGCCCTTCATCGCGTATTTTCAAAGTAATCGGATTGATGATTTACTCACATTGACGAACTATGCCCTGAAAATTACCCCCACTTCCGAAGAAGCCCTTCTTTGGCGTGGGTGGGCGAAATACCGCGAAGGAGATTACGCTGCCGCGCGAAAGGATTGGGAGGAAGCCCTCGCGCGTCATCCAGGATATGCCGATGCGGAATACGCCCTCCGTTTCCTTTCGGGAAATTCTCCTTAAACGGAATCACGCTTCCCGAAAACTGTATCCGCCGGGGAAAGTTTGGATGAGATATTTTTCGCCGAAGGTGGAATCCAGTTTTTTCCGCAGACGGTAAACGACATTCTTCAAAACGACCGGGTTTCCTCCGCCTTCCATTCCCCATACTTCCCGCAAAATTTCTTCCGAAGAAAAGACGGCACCGGGGCGGCTCATCAGCAAACGCAAGAGACGAAATTCCAGGTTTGTGAGCCGCACTTCTTGCCCGTCATCCGTTTTTGCCGAGCGGTGGAGTGAATCCAGCCGAAGAGTCGTTGCCCTTTCTTCGAGAGAGGATGCCGCGCCGCGCCGCGCCCATGCCATGATTTTCGCGAGGAAGAGCGCGGGGCTGATAGGTTTGACCACGCATTCGTCCACGCCCGCTCGATAGGCATCGAGGATTTCGTCTTCGTGCTGCGCGGGGAAGAAGAGCAAAATCGGTGCGTCACTGAGCGCGCGGAATTTCCGACATAATTCAATGCGTTCCTCGTGCGGGACGTTGACGTCGAGAACGATTAGGTCGGGGGTTTCGCTCAATGCTCGTTCCAGTGCGCGCGGGATGGAGGTTTCCAGAATGGCGGCAAGTCCTTTTTCGCGAAGGATATATCCCCACACGGGCGCGGTATCGCGTTGATCGCAGACAATGAAGATGCGTGGGTTGGCATTCGAGAGGGGCATAGAACGAACTCCTTTGGGCGTTTTGTTGTATTATACCGCCGAAAGTCGTAAGAAGTCGCAGAAAGATACCAACATATGACTATTGGGTGATACGCACAACTTCTCCGCGCCGATATACTCAAAGAGACACTTTTTCAGGAGGCTTGAAATGAAAAAACTAATTCCTGTGCTGATTGCGCTGGCGATGTTCAGTGCTGCATGTGGCGGGGGGGCAAAAGCAGAACCGACTGCCGTTGCTCTTGCCACTGCGATGCCTACGGCGACGGCGATTTCTCTTAACCCAACGGAAGCGCCTTCGAATAAAGTCCCCGACCCGGGAGAAGAGCGCACCTCCTCTGTGGACGGAATGATTCAGGTATATGTTCCTGATGGGTCTTTCCGCATGGGTGGGCTTGACGCGAAAGCCGAAGGGGATGAAAAACCCGACCATCAAGTTTCGATGTCCGGTTTTTGGATGGACAAAGTGGAAGTGACCAACGCGATGTATATGCTTTGTGTCCAAGCCGGCGCGTGCGAACCGCCCGATGAGTTTAAGTCCGACACGCATGACCAATACTTCAACACCGATGAATATGCGGATTATCCCGTTGTCTATGTGACTTGGGTAGATGCAGATGCCTACTGCACCTGGGCGGGACGCCGCCTCCCCACTGAAGCGGAATGGGAATATGCCGCGCGTGGCACGGATTTCCGCACTTTCCCTTGGGGAGATGAACGAGCGGATACTTCTCGCGCGAATTTCAACCGCAAATTCGGTGATACAACCCGTGTGGGGAGTTTCCCGGCAGGCGCAAGCCCCTTTGGCATTTTGGATATGGCGGGCAACGTTTGGGAATGGGTCTCGGATTACTATGATGCGGACTACTATTCCCTCACTGTTGGGGCGAATCCTACCGGACCTTTGACGCCGAGGAACGTACATCAACCTCGACGGGTGATTCGCGGCGGCTCGTATATGGATGTGGAAGCCGACATCCGCGTGTCCAATCGGGGCTACGCGCTCGGCTCGAACCCGGACGCGGATTTGGATTCCGCTGAATATCACGGCGAATCTTCCTCCCGAATCGGATTCCGCTGCGTTTCCGACAACTAAATTTTTTCTCTTTCGCAAGAGACCGCCGCTCGCCGCGGCGGTCTTTTTTTGTTGACGGGTAATTTTGGCTATGGTATTATCTCGTTACAATCCAATAGCCCCAAACGGCGCTCTTATCCAGAGAGGCGGAGGGACCGGCCCTGTGAAGCCTCGGCAACCTGACCTAATACGTCAAGGTGCCAATTCCGGCAGACGGATGTTCTGGAAGATGAGAGGGCAGCCCATTTGCGCATATCGCGATTGCCCTTTCACGAATACCGGAAGGGGCAATTTTTTATAGAAAGAGGTGAATCGAATGAGTACGACTTTTATGACATCCCCAAGTTTGATGTTCACGTCCGAATCTGTGACGGAGGGACATCCCGATAAGATGTGTGACCAGATTAGCGATGCTGTGCTAGACGCGTGCTTGGAACAGGATCCCTATTCCCGTGTCGCATGTGAGACCGCGACGAAAACCGGTTATGTGATGCTTCTCGGTGAAATCACGACCAAAGCCTTCGTCAATTTCGACGAACTCGTCCGCAAAGTGGTGCTGGATATTGGCTACGACCGCGCGAAGAAAGGCTTCGACGGGCATACCTGCGGCGTGCTTTCCGCGATTGCGAGCCAAAGCCCTGATATCGCGATGGGTGTTGACAAAGCCCTCGAAGCCAAAAGCGGCGAAATGACCGAAGAGGAAATTGATGCCATTGGCGCGGGCGACCAAGGGATGATGTTTGGTTTTGCATGCAACGAAACTCCCCAACTGATGCCCATGCCCATTTATCTGGCGCATAAACTGACCCGCCGCCTCGCGGAAGTTCGTAAAAGCGGCGAACTCCCTTGGTTGCGTCCCGATGGGAAAAGCCAGGTGACTGTGGAATATCAATTTGGGAAGCCCAAACGTATTGACACGGTTTTGATTTCCACGCAGCATGCCCCTGAAATTTCTCAAAGCGACATCCGAGATGCGGTCATCGAATACATCATCCGCCCGATTTTGCCGGACGAAATGCTTGACGAAGATTTGAAAATTTATGTCAACCCGACGGGGCGTTTCGTCATCGGCGGGCCGATGGGAGATGCTGGCGTCACGGGACGAAAAATCATCGTAGATACCTACGGCGGCATGGGGCGGCATGGCGGCGGCGCGTTCTCCGGCAAAGATCCCACGAAAGTAGACCGTTCCGCAGCCTACGCGGCGCGCTGGGCGGCAAAGAATGTCGTAGCGGCGGGCATCGCCGACCGCGTGGAAATTCAGGTTGCGTACGCGATTGGCGTCGCGCGTCCGCTTTCCGTCAACGTCGAAACCTTTGGTACGGGGAAAATCCCCGACGAGAAAATCGCCGAACTCGTCCTCGAGCACTTCGATTTGCGCCCCGGCGCCATCATTCGGGATTTGGATTTGCGTCGTCCCATTTATCGAAAAACCGCTGCATACGGGCATTTTGGACGCGATGACATCGAATTTCCTTGGGAACGTACCGACAAAGCCGAAGCGCTTCGAAAAGCCGCGGAATCCGTTTAAGATACTTCTATTCCCGAAAACAAAACGCCGCGCGATTTCCGCGCGGCGTCTGTTTTTCTCTCCGCCTTCCTCATTCCAAATAAATCTCGACGTGTTCGCCGTCTTCTTCGTCTACGACATCTACCATTTTGCCGTGTTCGCCGGAGCGAAGGGCTGAAATGATTTCGTTCCAATCCATCCCTTTGAGTTCGGGAGCGAAGTGAGCGCCCACTTTCAGCCCGGCGGAGACCAGCGCGAAGGGTACACGGACGGAGACCTTCGAGCGTCCTGTCGCGGAATCGGTGACGTGTACTCGTAGCCAGCGCGCGTCTTTTACGCCGTTTGCTTTCGGGGAGTCCTCTTCCGCTTCGCCCAATGCGGCGAGGAGTTCTGCACCTTGTGCAGCGGTGATTTTTCCTTCTTCAATCATTTTCAAAATGCGTAGTTGTTCTTCCGTAGCCATGAGAATCTCCTTTCGTTAGGTCAAGATTCGCCGCGAAGCAATCGCGCGGCTTCGTCCGGTTGAATTTTTCCGGCATCCAGATTGTCGAGAATGCGCTGGCGTTCCTCTTCCGAAAGACGCGTGGCGGTTGCCGAGTCTTGTTCCGTCTCGTAGCCCATCGCGCGGATAATCTCGCGCAGACGGTTTCGGATGGTTGGGTAAGAAAGGTTGAGTTCTTTCTCCATGCGGGTGAGTTTCCCTTCGCAGCGCACGAAGGTTTCAATGAAAGAAAGTTGTTCTGGAGAAAGTTGAGCAAAACGCGTGCCGTAAAACTCTCCCTCGAAAGTGGTGTTGCAGGAGGGACAATAAAGCCGCGTAATCGTCAGCGACCCTCCGCAAATGGGACAAACAGCCGGTAATTGGTTCATAAAATAGCGTCCTCCTTCGAGAAAATAAGCGAAGCGTAAGAAATCTTGAAGAGATTATATAGAAAATCTAAAATATGTCAAGTATTTTTTAGAAAAACGAAAGTGGCGGTGCGAAAAATTGAAATTCTCCTAAAGACGCGAAAATCGGGCTTCTGAAGAAGCCCGATTTTCTTGGGGAGGACCAAACGCTGATTGCTTGGGGATTCTTGGGGATTAATGCCGTCCCGGACGTTCAGGAATCGAGGCTTCGAATCCGCCCAAACTGGTTTGGGCTTTGCTCCATTCGCCGCGCGCAAGTTGACTCGTGATTCCGTCTATGGACGCGCCCAGCCCCTGAAGTTTGGGACCGCCATTTGCTTGCAAACTGGCTTTCGCGTTCGCGCCTAATTGAGCGATTCGATTCATTTCCTCTCGGTCTATCTTCCTATCCGCGAGGGAGGCTTTGACGGTATCTACATAATCATGAAGTTGTTTGATTGTCTCGTTCAAATCGGGCGCAACCTCGGTCGGATTTATTTCCGAGAATATCGCTTCTCGCTCATCTAACGCGTCTCGGAATTCTTCCATGAAATCTTCCCGTGTTTCCCGCGTTTCGGAAATTTGCTCTTGAAGCGCGTCCGTGTGTTCGTCGAGATTATCTATCGCAGCAGAAGCGGCTTCCGCGCCCTGAACGAGAATCTCGTCCATTTCTTCCAGAGATTGATTCATCGTATTCAGCAATTCTTCCGTTTCCTGCAAGAGCAAAACAGCATCATCCGCGTACGAACCATACATATCGTAATAAATTTCAATCAACTCTTCCGCGTAGTAAATCGCGTCTTCGGCGTCATAGACGTACGCGGCGGTATCGTAAACTTCTTCGCTGCTCATCGTTCCGTCCGATGCGGCGCTCGAGGTCGCGGCTGCGGTGGATTCCGTCGCGGCGACGGCTTCGTTGACTGCCTCGTCTATCATCGCGGCGAGTTCCTCCTCGCTTACTTCGTAATACTCCTCTTCCGAGAGGGGAGTCGGTGTTGGGTACGGCGTCATCGTTGGCATCGCGGTCACCGTTGCCGCGACGGCTTGATTGATGGCGGCGTTCTTCTCCGCCTCTGCCGTTGCCGTAGCAGCGACAGCCGTTTGCACCTGTTCATCTACACTCGGAGTATTTTCCGTTGAAGGAGCGCACGCGGCGAAGGGAATCGTGACGAGCATGGCAATGAGAACAAAAGAGAGAGCTTTTCTTTTCATACGACCTCCTAAAAAAATGTGACTTATATACATCTTATGCTTCCGTGGAAGATTTTTCTTTCCCCCATTTTGCCCATCTTTTCACAAATAGTTGTCAGACAATTCATTGACATTCTCTTTGATTTTTGCTACACTACCTTTAACTTGTCAGACAAATTTAACGAAATGGATTTTCCATGAGTACCCTTCTCGTAAAACACGCTCATCTTCTTCTTACGATGGACGACCGCCGCCGTGAACTCGCGGATGGCGGACTTTTTATTCGTGATGGATTCATCGAGCAGGTTGCCCCTACAAATGAATTGCCCCAAAAGGCGGATGAAATTCTCGACCTTTCGGGGCATTTACTTTTGCCGGGGCTTATCAACACGCATCACCATTTTTATCAGACTCTCACCCGCGTTGTTCCCCCCGCGCAGGATGCCAATCTTTTTCATTGGCTGAAGACCCTCTATCCTATTTGGGCGCGGCTTACCCCCGAAGATATTTACATTTCCACGAAAACCGCGCTTGCCGAACTTGCGCTTTCGGGATGCACCACCTCGTCCGACCATCTCTACCTTTTCCCAAATGGTTCGAAATTGGATGACGAAATCGCAGCCGCGCGGGAAATGGGGATGCGTC
This sequence comes from uncultured Anaerolineaceae bacterium, assembly GCA_964505165.1. GTDB lineage: Bacteria > Chloroflexota > Anaerolineae > Anaerolineales > Villigracilaceae > CAZDGZ01. The sequence goes on from CAZDGZ010000036.1 coordinate 8,895, forward strand.
TCCACGCTTCGAGAGGATCCATGTCCCTCGGCGAGTCGCAAGGCGGACTTCCGCCTGATTCCGTTGTGGACACCGAATCGCAAATTTTAGAGGATTCCCTCCGGCTCATTCAGCAGTATCACGATTCCTCGAAAGGTGCGATGACACAAATTGTCCTCGCGCCGTGTTCGCCTTTCAGCGTCACTGCCGACCTGATGCGCGAATCCGCTTCTCTCGCGCGAGAGTATGGCGTTGCGCTTCATACGCACCTCGCGGAAACCGAAGATGAGGAACGGTTCTGCCTCGAAAAATTTGGCTATCGCCCCGCGCGCTACATGGAATCGTTGGGATGGCTCGGAGAGGATGTTTGGTTCGCACATGGGATTTACATCAACGAAGAGGAAATCCGCCTTTTCGCGGAGACCGGGAGCGGTGTTGCCCATTGTCCTTCGTCGAATATGCGGCTGGCTTCGGGAATTGCTCCCATCCGCGAATATCGCGAGGCAGGCGTCCGTGTGGGGTTGGGCGTAGACGGTTCTGCCTCTAACGACGGTTCGCACATGCTTTCGGAGGCGCGGCAGGCTTTCCTTCTCGCACGCGTGCGTGAAGGGCTGTTGGGATTTTCGCGCTCCGAAGAGGACGCGAATCCCTTGATGACGGCGCGCGACGCGCTCTATCTGGCTACACGCGGCGGCGCAGAGATTTTGGGGCGCGACGACATCGGTTCGCTTGAAATTGGAAAATGCGCCGATTTCACCGCCATAGATCTCCGCGCACTCGAATACGCGGGCGCGCTGCACGACCCGGTTGCGGCGGCGATTTTCGTTCAGCCTGTCAAAGCGGCGTACACTGTCGTGGGCGGAAAGTTCATCGTCCGTGAGGGAGAACTGGTCGTCGAAGACGAGATGAAACTCATCGAGGCGCACAATGCTGCGGCGAAACGTCTTTTGGAGGGCGAGTAAACTCATGAATCCGCAAACACAGACTCTGCACGAAAAGTTGGAAGCCATCATCGCCGCGACCCCCGCGGGAGAACGTTTGCCTTCCGAGCCGAAATTGGCGAGGCAATTGGGCGTTTCGCGCGCGACTTTACGCGAGGCGATGCGCGTCTTCGAGACGAGGGGAATGCTCCGCCGAAAACAGGGCGCGGGGACTTTCGTCCTGAAGAACGCGCCCGTGCTGGAAACCGGAATTGAGATTTTGGAAAGCATCGAGACGCAAGCGAGACGGATGGGGCTTCCTGTTTCGCTGGGGGATTTGCGTATTATTCACCGCGCACCCTCTTTGGAGGAGCAAGAGGCGCTTCGTTTGGAGGAGTATTCGCAAGTTGTGGAGGTGCGACGCGTGATTTTATTGGAAGACCGCCCGGTAGCCTATCTCGTGGATATCCTTCCCGACGCGGTGCTGGCGGAGGAGGAACTCCGCGACGAATTTTCCGGTTCGGTGCTGGATGTATTGTTAACGCGCGGAAACCCTCCCCTGGGGTCGTCCCGCTGCGACATTTTGGCGGAGGCGGCGTCTTCCGAGGTGGCGCGTCCGCTTGGAATCCAGCGCGGTGATGTCCTTCTCAAATTCGTTTCGGTTCTTTTGACGGAATCGGGCGAACCGATTGATTTTTCCCAAAGTTATTTCCTTCCCGGCTATTTCCGCTTCCATGTGGTACGGCGGGTAGGTTAAACAAATTCTGATTTTCCTTTCGGAGGTTTTTGAAATGCGTAGTTTTGCTGGACGTGATATTCTTTCTTTGAAAAATTTCGAGCGCAACGAGTTTTTCCGTGTGTTCGAAATCGCCGAAGAACTGGAGCCGATTGCCCGCAATCGCCAAAATACCGATTTGCTGGCGGACAAGACTCTGGTGACGGCGTTTTATCAGCCTTCCACGCGTACTCGCTTGGCGCATGAAGCCGCGATGCACCGCCTTGGCGGGCATGTGACCGGTTTTGCCGATGCGAAGATGACCCGCGCGGGAGATTTTTATCAGGAATCTATCAAAGATACCGTTAAGATGCTGGAATACTACGGCGATGTAATTGTGATGCGCCACTTCCAGCAGGGCGCGCCGCACGAGGCGGCGAAATGGGCTTCCATTCCCGTCATCAATGGCGGTGACGGATGGGGAGAACATCCCACTCAAATCCTTACCGATTTGTATACCGTTCTCCGCGAGAAGAAGACCATTGACGGGCTGCGCTGGGTTGCTGTCGGTGATATGCGGATGCGCACCATGCATTCCCTGGGATATGCGCTCACGCAATTCGATTGCCCCATCACCTTCGTCGCGCCTCCCGGGATGGAGATGCCCGATAATTACAAAGAGGATTTCGAAGCAATGGGCTTGGACTTCGGCTTTGCCGACCATGTCGGCGATGTCATTGGCGAGGCGGATGTCATCCTTGTCGAGCCGACCATCCAGCCGGATTACACAAAGTCCCGTGACGAGCGCAAGGGCGAAGTTCCCACGACGCCTGAGAATTATAAAATCACGCTGGATTTGCTGAAGAACAAAGCGAAATCCGACGCGATTTTGCTTCACTCCCTCCCGCGCATGGATGAGATTCCGCCGAACGTGGATATCACGCATTGGTCCCGCTATTGGCAGGAAGCCTTCAACGGCGTCGTCATGCGTATGGCGCTGCTGGCGCTCATCCTTGGAGCGATGGAATAAAATTAGT
>CAZDGZ010000036.1:11645-15801 GCA_964505165.1 uncultured Anaerolineaceae bacterium
CAGGAGTTCCCTCATGCAAACCGATTTACGCGGACGTGATTTGATTTGTGACCTCGATTTTTCCAAAGAAGAGGTCGAAACTGTGCTGGATGTGGCGTGGGATCTCAAGCGCAAACGCGCGCTTGGCGAACCTCATCCCTACCTGCGCGATAAAGTGTTGGCAATGCTCTTTTTCTTCTCCAGCACGCGCACGCGCGGCTCTTTCGAAGCCGGGATGGCGCAATTGGGCGGACATGCCGCTTTCATCGAAAGCCGCACGACCCAAATTTCTCACGGAGATACCGAAAAAGAACTCGGTGAAATCTTCGGACGTTATTTTGACGGAATCGCTATCCGTCATGTGGATTGGGGAATCGGCAACCGCTATTTGAACCTCGTCGCGGAAGCCTCGCGCGTGCCCGTCCTCAACATGCAATGCGAGAAATACCATCCCCATCAAATCCTCGCGGATTTGATGACCATTATGGAAAAGAAGGGACGCGACCTTCGCCGCAAGAAAATCGTCGTCTCGTGGGCCTATGCCTCGTCTTACCTGAAACCCATTTCCGTTCCGCAGTCGCTTATCTTGCAGATGCCGCGTTTCGGGATGGATGTTGTCCTCGCGCATCCGCCGGAATTTGGACTGATGCCGGAAGTGATGGAAGAAGCCAAAGCCCTCGCGAAAAAATACCATACTGGCTTCGAAGTCACCGACAATATGGAAGAAGCCTTCAAAGACGCGGATGTCGTCTATGCAAAATCCTGGGGACCTCTCCTCACGACTCAGGATCCCGAAGAAGGCAAGCGGATTCAAGATAAATACAAGGATTGGATTACCGACGCGCGCAAGATGGCGCTCGCGAAAGACGACGCGATTTATATGCACCCCCTCCCTGCGGATAGAGATATCGAAGTCACCAGCGAAGTCATGGATGGACCGCATTCCGTCGTCTTTGACGAGGCTGAGAACCGCCTCCACGCGCAAAAAGCCGTCATGGCGTTGACGATGCGCTAAGAAAGGACCTATCTATGACCGAAAAGAAACTTGCCGTCATCGCGATTGGCGGAAATTCCCTCATCAAAGACAAAGCCCACAAAACGGTGCAGGATCAATACCAAGCCGCGAAGGAAACCGCCTTCCACATTGCCGGAATGATAGAAGCCGGATGGGATGTCGCCATTGGGCACGGAAACGGCCCTCAAGTCGGGTTCATCCTTCGCCGTTCCGAAATCGCCGCGAAAGCCGAAGGGCTGCACGAACTTCCCCTCGATGTCTGCGGCGCGGATACGCAAGGCGCGATTGGCTACGCGTTGCAACAAAACCTTCAAAACGAATTGCGGCGGCGCGGCATCACCAAAAACGTCGCTACCGTCGTGACGCAAGTGCTTGTTGACAAAAACGATCCCGCCTTCAAAAATCCCACCAAGCCCATCGGCTCATTCATGGAGGAAGCCGAAGCCAAACAACGCGCGGAAAAAGATGGCTGGGATGTCGTCGAAGACGCGGGACGAGGCTGGCGGCGCGTCGTGCCTTCGCCGTTGCCCCAAAAAGTCGTGGAATTGGACGCGGTGAAAACCCTTCTCGACGCGGGCGTCGCGGTCATCACGGTTGGCGGCGGCGGAATCCCCGTCATCGAAGACGAAAACGGCGACCTTGTCGGCACGGCGGCTGTCATTGACAAAGATTTTGCCTCCAGTTTGCTCGCGCGCAACATCAACGCAGATTTGCTTCTCATCTCGACCGCCGTCGAAAAAGTCGCGCTCAACTTTGGCAAACCCAATCAGCGGTGGATTGACAAAATGACCCTCGCGGAAGCCAAACAGTATTTGGACGAAGGCATCCACTTCGCCAAAGGCTCGATGGCGCCGAAAATCCAGGCGATTATCTGGTACCTCGAAGCGGGCGGCAAAGCAGCCCTCATCACCAACCCCGAAAATATCGGGCGCGCGCTCAAAGGCGAAACCGGTACCTGGATTATGCCCTAAAGCAGGTAAAATAGAGCGGTTGCGCGAGGCGTGACCGCTCTATTTTTTTCAGAGAAGGAATCTCCCTGCTGGCGTTCCCTATGGCAAAACGTCTCAAAGTCCCCGCACTTCTTCTTTTCACGGCTTTTTTGGCGTATGGAATTCTCGCGCCGAAAATGGGCTTCTATTGGGACGCGCTTCCCATCGGCTGGATTCGCTATCGTCTGGGGAGCGACGCGCTCACGCAATACTTCTCCACGAACCGCCCCTTTTGGGGCATGATATACCAACTGACCACGAGCCTTCTTCCCTATCGCCCGTTCCCTTGGCAGATTTTCTCTATCTTTTGGCGCTGGATTGACGCGGTTCTCTTTTGGCTCCTCGCCCGCGAACTTTGGAAAGACCAGCCTCGATTTGCCCTCACGCTGGCATTCCTCTTTCTCCTCTACCCCGGATTCAATCAACAATCTATCGCCTTCATTTACAGTCATTATTTCATCGTTCTCTCGTTTTTCCTTGCCTCGCTTTTGCTGATGTTGTGGGGAGCGCGGCGCGAATCGAAATGGATGACGGGGATGAGCCTGATTCTCTCTGCGATGAATCTCCTCTCGATGGAATATTTCTTCCTCCTCGACCTGATTCGCCCGATTCTTCTCTGGGGGACGCTTGATTCCGTTTCGCCGCGAGAGCGCGTCGAAAAAGCCCTTCGCCGTTTCCTTCCTTACTTTGGCGTCTTCCTCCTCGTCCTTGCAGGGAAACTCCTACTCTTCCCAAACCAAACCTACGGCTATTCCCTCCTCGATGCGTTGAAAGAATCTCCGTTCACCGCGCTTGCCGCTCTCGCAGGGGAGATTCTCTCCTCCCTTTGGCTGACTCTCGCTGCCGCGTGGGGACAGGCGTTTCTCCCGCCGGATTTTTCCCTTCAAGGGGAGCGGACTCTCGCGGTCTATGTGGGAGTTATCTTTCTCGTTGGCGGCGCGGCGTTTTCTTTCCTGTGGCGCGCATCCGAAACGGAATCCACTCGACGCGCGGCCGCGAAACAATCTCTCCTTCTCGGAATCTCCCTCGCGTTTTTGGGAGGAATCGTCTTTTGGCTGACGGGACTTCGGGTTTCCCTTCAAGTCCCTGCAAGCCGTTTTACGCTCGCGTTCATGGCGGGCAGCGTATTTTTTCTCGCGGGGTTGCTTTTCCTGCTTCCGAAGCGGGCGCGCTTCTTGCTCCCCGTCCTTCTCATCGCTTTTTCTGCCGGTCGGCAATTTTTGTGGACGGATGAGTTTCGCCGCGATTGGAACGTGCAGAAAAATCTCTTTTGGCAGATGTCCTGGCGAATCCCCGCGTTGGAGCCGAATACCCTGCTTTTTCTAAACGAAGGCGCGCTCAAATTTTACGCCGACAACTCCCTCGCTGCGCCGCTGAACTGGATTTACGCGCCGCAAGACCCGACGCCAAACATCCCCTACATGATTTTCTACCCGCGCACGCGGCTGGGCGGCGCGTTGAGTGCGCTGGAGGCAAATACCCCGGCGACGCATGATTTTCTCGTCGGCGAATTTCGTGGAAATACCTCGCAGTCCGTTGCGGTGTACTTCAACCCGCCCTCCTGTTTCCGAGTTCTCGACCCGGAAATAGACCCCTACAACTATTGGGTCTTCGACAAAAACATTCGTGACGCCGCGCGGTTTTCAGATGCCTCGAGGATTTCTCTTGAAGGGAGCGCGCCGCTCCTCCCCGAAATCTACGCACCGGAGCCTTCGCATCGGCGTTGGTGCTACTACTTCGAACGCGCTGACCTTGCGCGTCAACGCGGCGAATGGGAAGAAGTCGCTGCCCTTGCGAAAAAAGCCTTTGCATCAGGGGATTACCCAAACGACCCTACAGAACGATTCGTCTTCATCGAGGGATACGCGCACACCGGCGCGTGGCAGCGTGCGTTGGACCTTTCCGATGAAGCGAGTGCCATCGCCCCTGCGTATATGAACCCTCTGCTATGCCGATTATGGGCGAGAATAGAGAAAGAAACCCCACCTTCCCCGGAAAAAACATCTGTGCTTGAAAAAGCCAAAGAGGCATACGCTTGCCCCGCCGCGCCGTAAAGAGACTATTCGACCACCGAACTACGAAACCACCAAACTAACAGAGGACGGGGGTGAGGACACGCGCGCGAATCTATAAATCCCCTTTGCGGGAAAGAAGACTTGCTGATTTTACTCGC
>CAZDGZ010000037.1:0-15697 GCA_964505165.1 uncultured Anaerolineaceae bacterium
CAATTTGTGCAAAATAAGATTGCGTATCTACATTGATAATCACCTGCACATATTCGTCATCATCCGCGTAAGGTCCGCTTTGGGGAGGAGAATAAATTTCCACGGTTGTTTTGTCGTCATCCTCAAAACCGTTCATTGCAGCCGTATGACGTGCGACATCCTCCCAATCGGGATCAGATCGTATTTTCGCGAGCGCCCCTGCCAGCGCAGCAGAATCCGCCGCGTCTTGCGCGTGGCGGCGTTCCGTATACGCGCTTGAACCGTCAATCGCGAGAGCAATCATCGCCAAGAAAGCAACCATTCCGGCCGCCAAAAGGACGATGGCTTGTCCTCGTTCACTTTTTTTGAAAATGCTTTTTTTCGTATTCATAATTATCTTCCTTCTGACCGAAGACTAAGGACAAGTCGGAGAAAGGATGACCGCAATAGAGGTCGCACTCAACGTCTTATCCTCTCCGAATATCTTTTCAGTTAACGGCATAATGACCGGGAAATCGTAGGTCACATTGACGATAACGGCATTGTTTCCGTCAGCGCACTTCTCGCCGCTATAAGAAATATCCACATGCACACTATCGGTATCGGTTAAATCAAGATATCCGGTCGAGTTCGTACGCACGCGAGCCTCCATGCCTTCGGAATCCGTCGGCTGAAAAGAACCGTAAATGGCGCCTTCTTGCGAGGCTTCCGTGATAATCATCTGTGCAAAGAACATACGCGCCACATCAATTGCACCCGTAAGCAAAAAGAGAAAGGTGACAAGCGCTAACGTAAATTCCACTAACGCCTGTCCTTTTTGAGAACGGTTCGAGGGGGTTGTCATCTTATCCTCCTTCTATCTCTCAAGGCGTAATGCTACGGACAATGGTGCGGCGGCTTTCCGCGTGCATAGGAATTGTGGAAGGAAAACCAACCATCGGGATAAGGGGGTGATACTCGATGTCAATTTTGACGATAATCCTGTCGCCCAGTTCGACATCACTGGGAGGGCAAGTCGCATACACGCTGGTTCCCGGGCCTTTATCGTATTGGATGAGAATGTCATCATCCTGAATATCCGCAAGAACACCGATTTTTTCTGCCTTGACCTTGATAGCGTCACAATCCTTGAACTGCTCCGTTCCTCCATTATTATCGCCAACGGCAGAACCATATCGCGCCGCTTCTCTCGCGGCGGTATTCACAGAAGCATAGGTAAACACCAGCAAACTAACCTCGATAAGCCCGTACACCAAAAACATCAAGATGGGGAATATCAAAGCGAATTCCACTAACGCTTGCGCTTTGAGTTGTTTTCGAATCTTCATCACTTTTCCTCCTTCCTTCCAAAGAGGTGAGAGGGGAGTATTTTTCTTTCTACCTTTCCCTATCAAGAGCGTGTACTGAAGTTTCCTTACAGTTAGATTAAAATCTGATGAGAAAACCTTTTTCTCCTCTATAATGCCGACATCCTGCTCTATTCGAGGCAAAAAGATGACGAAAAAATGGCTTTCGGTAAACGAGGTATCGAAAATACTCGGTATACATCCTAGCACCGTACGGATTTGGGCGGATGAGGGGAAACTTCCCGTTTATCGTACGGCTGGAGGACATCGCCGCTTCTCTCTCGAGGAAATAGAATTGTGGAAAAGCAAATCTCGTCAGGATAAAGGAGGCGTTCTCGACAACGAGAAAATCGCTTCCAACATCCTGCGACAGGTTCGATGCAATATTTCCCAAGAAGCGCTTGACCAAGAAAGTTGGTATCAAAAACTCCCAGAAGAATCCCGCATGAAATACCGCCGAACCGGAGGGGATTTCCTTCAAGGATTGCTGCACTCATTGACCTCGAAAGACATAGAAGATATCCTTCTGGAAGCGGAGGCGCTCGGTTACGAATATGCCGCGTACGGACGGCGTGCCGGTTTGACTTATGTCGAAGGCGCGCAAGCCTTTCTCTTCTTCCGAAAGATGCTTTTATCCGCGATTACAGAGGTTTACCATACCTCGATGGTTTCGAATCGTTTGGCATGGAAAGAACTTCTCAATCGGCTGGGAGACTTCACCGACGCCGTTCTCATCTCCCTCCTAAAAACCTATTATTCTCTGGAACAAAACCATCCGAAGACAGAACCGAGAAACGGCAGAAACTAATTATTCTTTCGACGAATGTTCCTCCGACGAGAAAAACCCTGCCCAACAGGTATAATAACGATATGCGGCTCATTCTCACGCACGAAAACGCCGATTTCGACGCAATCGCGTCGCTTTTCGCGGCGTCGCTCTTGGACGAACGCGCGCTGCCCGTTTTGCCGCGTCGACTCAACCGAAACGTCCGCGCGTTCCTGACCCTCTACGGCGGCGATTTCTCCTTCGTAGACCCGCGCGATATCCCCCGTGAGAAAATCCACAGCATCCTTCTTGTAGATACGCAATCCCTCATCACCTTGAAAGGGATGGGGAAAGAAACGAAAATCCGCGTCATAGACCATCACCCCCGAAAAAAAACGCTCCCTTCGGAATGGGAAATTTCCCTCGAAGAAATCGGCGCGGCGACAACACGCTTCATCGAACGCCTTCAAGAGATTCGCCCTCCTCTCTCGACAGCGCAAGCAACCCTCCTCCTTCTGGGCATTTACGAAGATACCGGCTCGCTGACCTATGCCAGCGTTACACCGCGAGATATTCGCGCGGCGGCATGGCTTTTGGAAGCCGGAGCATCGCTACAACTCGCGACCGACTTCCTCAACCCGCCTCTTTCCCCCGCGCAGCGAAAATTATACGAATCGCTGGCAGAAAGCGCCGAAACCCATCTCATTCACGGACGACGCGTCACGCTCGCCTGCGGCGACGCGCGTGAAATCCAAGATGAAGTCTCCTCTCTCGCGCATAAACTCCGAGATAGATTCGACTCGGACGCCGTCTTCCTCCTCGTCATGATGAAAGACGGAGTCCGCCTTGTCGCGCGGACGACGACCGACGCGCTCGACGCGGGCGCGGTAGCAGCCCATTTCGGCGGCGGAGGGCACGAACGCGCGGCAGCCGCGCTCATCCATTACGAAGGAAAATCCCCTCCGCACGTCTTAGAAGAAACATGCCGCGCATTGCTGGATTATCTTCCTCACTGCACCCGCCCCGCGAAAACAGTCGGCGAAATTATGTCCCGCTCGCCGCAAACCCTCTCCCCGGAAACCAGCGCGGCAGAAGCCGCGAAACTGATGCAGCGATACGGCTACGAAGGCTATCCCATTGTCGAAAACGGACGCGTGGTCGGACTGCTCACCCGCCGCGCCGTAGACAGAGCACGGGCACATCGCTTGAATCTGACGGCGGCGAGCCTCATGAAAGCCGGAGAAGTCACCGTCTCGCCCCATGATTCCATCCAAACCCTCCAACTGCGGATGATAGACAGCGGCTGGGGACAAATCCCCGTCGTCGAAGAGGGAAAAATCATCGGCATCGTCACCCGAACCGACTTGCTAAAAACCCTCGCGCCCTCCGAACTCCCTCCCTCGCGGAGAAACATCGCCGCGCGCCTCGAAGCCTCCCTCCCCGACGCGCGTCTCAGGCTCGTCCGCGCGGTCTCCAAAATCGCGGCAGAAGAAGATATGGCGCTTTACCTCGTGGGAGGCTTCGTCCGCGACGTACTGCTAAATCGTCCCAGCCTCGACTTCGATTTCGTCGTCGAAGGAGATGCCATCGCCCTCGCGAAATCCGTCGCGCGGCACTACGGAGGACGCGTCACCGCACATTCACGATTCGGCACAGCAAAATGGTTCTTCGACGAGAAAGTCTACGCGCACCTCGATACCTCCGCAGACGCGCTCCCCCTCTTCGTGGACTTCATCTCCGCGCGCACAGAATTCTACGAAAGCCCCACCGCCCTCCCCACCGTCTCGCGCGGCAGCATCAAACTGGACTTGCATCGCCGGGATTTCACCATCAACACCCTCGCCATCCGCCTCGACGGACACCATTACGGCGAACTCCACGATTATTGGGGAGGCCTCGCGGATTTGGAACGCGGCATCGTCCGCGTCCTTCACTCCCTCTCCTTCGTAGACGACCCCACGCGGATGCTCCGCGCGGTACGCTTCGAACAACGTTTCGGATTTCACATTTCCCCGCGCACCCTCGACCTCATGGCAGAAGCCCGTCCCCTCCTGAAAAAACTCAGCGGGCAGCGTCTTCGCCATGAAATAGATTTGATATTGGATGAACCCAAAGCGGCGGATATGCTCGCGCGCCTCGCCGCGCTACACCTCCTCGAAGAAATTCATCCCGCCCTTCAATGGGATTCCGATGCCGCGTCGCGCGTGACCGCCGCGTTCGTCCTGGCGGAAAAGCCGCTTCCTCCCCTCGACAAACTCCCCCCGCGCCGCGCGGCGGGATATCTTGCCTGGCTTCTTCCCTTGACAAAAGAAGACTGTCTCTCACTCTCGAAAAAACTCCGCTTTCACGCCGCGTTGCGCCGCGCCCTCTGCGACGCGAGCGCCCTCGCAAAAGACATCCCCTCCCTGCGCGGCGCGCCTCCCAGCGTTTGGACGCACAGACTGGAGAACACGCATCCCATCCTCGCGCACCTCTTCGCCGCGCTTTACCCGCGAGAACGCGCCTTCCGAGAATACCTCGACCATTGGCACAGCACGCGTCCCATCACGGACGGCAACCTCCTCAAAACGCGCGGACTTGCCCCCGGACCGCGTTACAAAATCATCCTCTCCCGCCTCCGCGACGCCTGGCTGGATGGGAAAATCCAGACCGAAGAGGAAGAACTTGCCTTGCTGGATTCGCTGTTGAAAGAAGAAAAGCCTCCTGCCGCATCGCAGGAGGCGAGATAGAGAGAAAAATCTTTCGGGCTGCTCCTCTACTTCAACCCAAATTTCAGAAACCGCAAATTAGGTTATTTCACCTTCGCGGTGATGGTGTAGTCCGTATCTTGGCTTGCCGTCACCTGAAGCAGATAGGTATCGGTATAGGGGATTTTTCCTTCAAACGAGGAAGATTCCGCAGCAAAGCGGAGAAGCGGTTCTCCGGCATCTAGCGCGGTTACCGCGAGGAGCGCGCCGCCGTCCACATTCACGGAGAGGAAGAGTCCTTCTTCCGCATCCAGAACATAGGAGACGACATCTCCGGCAGCCACATGCCCCTCAGCCACCGCGTCCGCGCCATCGAGGCGAATAGGGGCAGCGATGTCAAGGGAGAAAAGACCGCCATCTCCCATAGACTGTACATCTATACGGTACTCCTGCGTTTCAGGGACTGCGCCTTGAAAATACACGCTCCCCGCCTGGGGACGCAAAAGCGGCGTTCCATCTGCGCCAAGAACGCCGAGGAAGACATTTTCTCCTTCGGCGGTGTTCAACGTCACCATCAAATACTGGTCTTTCGGGAGAGTCAAAACGTAGGATTCCCGCCCTCCGGGAGCCACCGTGCCCTCGACGTATCGTTCAGTGGTGCCAGGATCGAAGGTCAGCCGCGTTTCTTTGCCGGGCGCGCATTCGTCACGATAGAAAGCCCATTCGGGGCATTCGCTGCCATCCTCGAAGATGCAGTAGCCCTCCTCGCCGCTTTCGGTATCGAGTATCACCGATTGCCCGCCCTCTTCCTCGCAATACTCCGAGGCAGGGTTGGCGAGACCGGCTGTATCATCACCGGAAAAGGGCTGCTCAAGCGGCGCTTCCGTCGCGGGCAGGGAGATGGGAACCGGCGTGGACTTTGGGGCGCACGCGCTCAAGAGCAATCCTGTAAGCAGGAGAAAAAGCGAAAGTTTTTTCATTGGAACAAGCCTCCTCGGAAAGACACGCTTCATCGGTTTTTATGGTTTAATCTTTCTATGCTCCCTACGCCGCGATATCTGGATTGTGAAATCCTCGTCATCGAAAAACCAGCCGGGCTTGCTGTTCTTCCCGGCGGCTGGGCCTTTCCCGCGCCCATCTCGTTGAAAGAGCATTTGGAAACGCGTTACGGGCAGATTTGGGTCGTTCACCGCTTAGACAAACTCACGTCCGGCATCATGGTTTTTGCCCGCACTGCCAACGCGCATCGTTTTTTGAACGAAGCATTTTCGCGTCGTCGAGTGAAAAAAGTATATCACACACTCGTTCAGGGAATCCCTCCATGGGAAGAGAAAATCTGTAAATTCCCGTTGCGCGCGAACGCGGATAGAAAGCACCGCACCCGCGTGGACAGGGGAAACGGGAAACCTTCCGAGACCCGATTCCGCGTGTTGAAACGGAATCAGGATGCGGCGTGGATCGAAGCGTCGCCGAAGACGGGGAGAACGCATCAAATCCGCGCGCATCTCGCTGCGCTGGGCTATCCTATCCTCGGAGATACGCTCTACGGCGCGCGTCCGCTCGACGGCTCGGAGTTTCCGCCTTTGCACGCGTTTTCGATTTCGTTTCCCCATCCCGAAAGTGAAGAGGAGATGCACTTTACCGCGCCCGTTCCAAATTCTTTCTATGCGTTGTTTCAAGCGGGAGGTTGATTTTCTTCACTTTACCGAAGCCGAGTCTCGTGGTATGTTCTCGGTATTCCATCCTTGACAAAGAGAAAGGTTATGTCTTCTCCAACCCTTCCACAACTTCATATTCTTCCAACAGACTCTCTGATTCCGCACGAGAATCACGATGAATCCCGCGCCATCCCGCTTGCGGCGCGATTGAAAGAGCAAGGTACGCTTCGCAATCCGCCGATTGTCGCGTCTCTCGGTGATGGAAGCGGACGGTACGCCGTCCTCGACGGGGCGAACCGCGTGACTGCCGCGAAGATGTTACACCTTCCGCATTTTCTCGCTCAGGTCGCGACATCGGACAGTACCGAGGTGACGCTGCGCGCGTGGAATCATGTCGTGTGGGGGATGTCTCCCGATGAGTTCGCAGAAAAGTTAAGTCGTTTCCCGCAAGAAATTTTGCGGGAATTTTCATCTAAAGAGGAGGCACAAGCCAAACACACTTCCAGAACGATTGAGATTCAACTCGCGGACGGGCGTATTTTCCTCCTCGATTCTTCGCAGAATCCCGCGGAAAGGCTGCAACAATTACACGCGGTGGTCAATGTGTATAAAGGGGTTGCCAGCCTCGACAGGACGAATCTCCGCGAGGTGGAGGCGTTTCGCGAGGCGCATGCTTCGCTGACGGCGCTGGTGCTCTTCCCTCAATCCACGCTGGAGGAAGTGCTTCAAGCCGTCCGCGCGGCAACGCCGTTTCCTGCGGGGATTACACGGTTCACCGTTTCGCCGCGTGCGCTTCATGTCAACTATCCATTGGAGGCTCTCGCGGGAGACCGTCCTCTCAAGGAAAAAGAAGCGACGCTTCAGAAATGGCTGCAATCACAAATCAGGGACAAACGTATGCGCTATTACGAAGAATCGACGTGGATTTTCAACGAATAGCCAAAGCGAATCAGGTATAATGCGCCCTATGGAATTCTTCTTTGAATCAGAAACCAACCCCGATATTGACCGCCTCCCTCCAGAGGAGGTTCGTATCCTGAATTTGACCGCCGAACCGTACCCGGACAGGCGGCGCGTGCATGTCGTCATCGAGGTAACGCCTTTCGAGAAACGTCCGCACATGGAAGTCGTCCTCACCGACCCGCGAGGCAATGAAGCCGGCGTGGCGAGTATCATCGAACCGATGAATTGGAAATTCGAGTTCACGATGCACATTCGCGGCGAATCTCTCGAAGGCGAATACGCTCTCTCGACGAGGCTGTTCTACCCTCCCGATATAGACCCGGAAGATGAAGGACCGCGCGTCCCGGACGATGAAATCCCCGATACCGATAGGAAAGTGATACTTTTCGAACTTCCGTAACGTTCATCCAAGGGGTATCCACTTCGAGGCTTATGCGCAAAATTTCTGCCTTCCGCATTCCTTTTTTTGCCGCGGCGATGCTCGCGGCATTTCTCGCGGGATGCGGAAAAGAGGCTATTCCTGCCGGCACAGCGACTCCTTCACCTTTTGCCGCTGCTGCGGCGACTCCCTCCCCTTCGGCAGATATTTCGGAGGAGGCACCCCCCGCGCCCATCGCGCCGTTCAAGGGCTTTTCGGGGACGCTACTCCTCTCCATTATCGAAACCGGACACGCGCACCTCTTCGCCTACGTCCCCGGACCGCGCCCGCTGACGCGTCTCACCAACGGCGCATGGGACGACATCACCCCCGCTATCAGCCCGGACGGACAACGTATCGCGTTTGCCTCGAACCGAACCGGCTATTGGGATCTTTATATTTTGGATTTGGCAAGCGGGCAAACGCGTCAAATCACCAATACGCCGACGTATGAGGGCGCGCCTTCTTGGTCGCCGGATGGCGCATGGCTCGCAGCGGAAACGATGCAAAACGGGAATCTCGAAATCGCGGTATTTTCCACGGAAAATCTGGAAGCCCCGCCCATCCCGCTGACGAGTAACCCCGCCGCCGATTACGCGCCCGCCTGGGCGCCGCAAGGACGGCAAATCGCCTTCGTCTCCACCCGCGACGGCGGCAGCGACATCTTCCTAGCAGATTTAGACCGATCCGGCGAGGAACGCTACACCAATCTCACCCATACCCCTCAACTCATCGAAGACCATCCCGTTTGGAGCAAGGACGGGAAACGTCTCCTGTGGAGCGTGAACTCTTTCGATGCGGAATCTCCTAACGGTATCTATCTATGGGATTCGGAACACCCCGCTCGTCTGCCGCGATGGATTGGAAGCGGAAATTGGGCGGCATGGAATCCCGAAAACAACGCGCTCGCGGTTTCGCTCGAATATCCCAACGAAAATTTCCTCACCGCGTATACCCCACAAGGGGAACTTCTCTTGCAGCCTCTTCCTTTAAGTGGAATTTTACGGGGGATGAGTTGGACGGAAACCGTGCTCCCCTTTCCTCTTCCAAGCGCGTATCGGGAATCTTCCGGGGTGACGCCCTCTCCGCTTTGGGAATCTTCTTCGGCAGAGAATCCCGGTACCGTTCCGCTCGAGGATGTGGAAGCGCCGTATCCGCGACTTCTGGAGAACGCCGCGGACTCATTCGTCCGATTGCGGCAGCGCGTCATCGAAGAAGCCGGATGGGATGCGCTCGCAAACCTCGAGAACGCGTTCATCCCCATCACGACGCCGATGGATCCAAAACGGACGGAAGATTGGCTTTACACGGGACGCGCGTTCTCGCTCAATCCCCTCGTCGCCCACGCGGGATGGATTGTCGTCGTCCGAGAAGACATCGAGGGACGCACTTATTGGCGAGTGTATCTACGCGCACAGGCGCAAGACGGCTCGGAGGGAGAACCTATCCGCTCGCCGCTTTGGGATTTAAGCGCGCGGTACAACCTCGACCCCGCCGCCTACGAAGAAGGCGGAACACTCGCGCCCGCGCCCAGCGGCTATTGGGTGGATTTCACCGCGCTGGCACAGGCGTATGGATGGGAACGTCTCCCCGCGCTGGAGAATTGGCGCACCTATTATCGCGGCACGCGATTCAATGAATTTGTCCTTCGGGAAGGTCTTTCCTGGTACGACGCGATGTTGGCGCTTTACCCTCCAGAAGCGCTCCACACGCCGACTCCCGTCCGCCCGCCGACGTACACTCCCACGCCCTCTCTCGTCCCCACCTCTACCCGCCGCGTCCCCGCGACGCGCACGCCCACGCCGACCCCGACCCTCTCGCCGACTCCGCTTGCCATTTTCCCCATCGGCACGCCATGAACGTTCGACGCGCGGTCTCATACCTTCTCTTTTTCAGCATCGTCCTCGTCTCCTGCGGGGATGCCTCTCCCCTCTCGGAAACACACACCCCGACTCCGTTCCCCGCGAAGAGTCCCACCGCCCCTGTCGCGGCGGAAAAAGCCCTCGCCTTCCCCACGCCGACTCATCTTCCGCCTCTTCGGTTTACCCTCCCGACTCCGGGAGCGGAACCGATTTCGGATTGGCGGCCGCCTCTGTATCCCGTACCCTGGGCAATTTCCCCGCACGACCATTTTTACTTCATCCGACCCATCGCCGCGAACGAGAAAAACTGGCCCCTGCCCAGTTACCGCTATGGCGGCATCTTCTTCCAAAACGTCGTCCACACCGGCATTGACATTCCCGCTGATGAAAACGCTCTCATCCTTGCCGCCGGACCCGGCACTGTCATCTGGGCGGGATGGGGATTGTTTTCCAACTGGTCGGCAAACAAAAACGACCCCTACGGGCTTGCCGTCGCCATCCGTCACGATTTCGGATACGAGAACCAGCCTCTCTACACCATCTATGCACACATGAGCAAAGTCCTCGTCACGCTGGGGCAGCATGTACAAACCGGCGATACGCTGGGACTCGTCGGAGATACGGGACACGCGACCGGGCCTCATCTTCACTTCGAGATTCGCCTCGGAGAAAACAGTTACTACACCACCCGAAACCCCGAACTTTGGACGGCTCCCCCTCAGGGATGGGGAGTCCTCGCGGGAAGAGTGATGGATAGAAAAGGAAAACTCCTCAACCACTATCCCGTGCAAATCACCGCCTACCCCAGCGGACGAATCCACTACATCCGCACCTACGGCGCGACAATCGTCAACAGCGATGAGTATTATCAGGAAAACCTCGGCATCGGCGACCTTCCCGCCGGATGGTATGAGATTTCCATCTTATATGAAGACCACGAATACCGCACGCAAATTCAGATTTTCCCCGGACAAATCGCCTACTTCTCCTTCCGAGGAGAAAAAGGATTCGCCCTCGGACCTCCGCCGGATCCCGCTATCGAAGACATTCTCTCCCCCCAGCCATGATTCTCTTTCTCGTCTCTGTCCTCTTGGTTCTCCTCTTTTCCGCGTTTTCCAGCGCGATTCTCGCGCCTCGAAGGAAAAGTGCGTACCTCCTTTCATTCTATTTGCTCTCGTTTGCTCATCTCGTCCTGACGGGATACACGCTGAATCTCTTCCACGCGCTCAACCGTTCCGGCGCGTATCTCGCGGTACAAGCCTTATGGGGACTTCTCGCATGGCTCGCGTGGATTCGCTTCGAGAAACCTCCGCTTTTCGGAGCATTCGACCTCGCCTCGATGAAAGCCCTCGTACGCGCCGCGCGGAAGGAAAAAATCCTCGCGTCCCTCGCGTCGGGACTCACGCTCGTCTACGCGTATAGCGCCTATCAAAACCTGCGCTTTCCGCAAAACAACATGGACAGCCTCTCCACCCATCTCGCGAGGATCGCGTACTGGCTGCAATTCGGTTCGTTCACCCCTTGGCCAACGCCGAAACTTCTGCAACTCGTCTACCCCGTCAACGCACAACTTCTCACTTATTGGACTCTCCTCTTCCTTCGACAGGATTTCCTTGTCGGATTCGTCCAATGGAGCGCGGCGCTGGCAGCGGGGATTGCGGTTTTCGGGCTGGCACGCGCGCTGGGATATTCCCGCCGCGCCGCCGCATACGCATCGCTCATTTTTCTCGGATTTCCTCTTGTCTTGCTGCAATCCACAACCACCCAAAACGACCTCGTCGCCGCCGCTCTCTTCGCCGCCACGCTTTTCTTCTTCGTCCTCGGCATCCGAGAGAAAGACCGCCGCGCCCTCCTCCTTTCCGCGCTCGCGCTCGGTTTGGGATTGGGAACCAAGCAAACCTTCTATTTTCTCCTCCCCGGAATCGGGATTCTCTTTCTCGCCGCATGGTTTCAGCGCCGCGAGTCCACATCGCTGCTTCGGGAATGGCTCATTGCCTCGCTTGGCGCATTTCTCCTCTTCGGCGCGTACATGAACGGAATCAACCTGCAATACTTCGGCACTCCCTTCGGTCCGCCGGATTTGGTAGACCGCTCGACCGGCGCATTCACCCCAGACGCAATCGCGGGAGAACTCACCTACAACATTCCGCGCTTCGTCTATCAATCTTTCGATACCTGCGGATTGCCGCGCCCCTACAAAGGCTATGCACACAAAATAAAAGCGCGCGCGGCGCAATTTTTCCTCAACGCGATTCATTTCGATATCGAAGGAAGCCGCTATGCCGCGCCCGGACACGAGTTTCGCCTTTCGGAGGTCACCATCAACGAAGAAAGTTCCGCGTGGTACGGACCGCTCAGCGTGCTGCTCCTCTTCCCCGCGATGCTCTACGAGGGGATTCGCTCGTTCCGCCGAAAAGAATTTCTGAAAACCTCGCTCGCCCTCCTGCCAACCCTCTTCCTTCTCGTGGATGTCGTCGCGCGCCCCGGCTGGGACCCTTATCAGGGGAGATATTTCGCCCCCGCGTTCGCCGCCGCCGCGCCGTTGATGAGTCTCTGGTTTGAGAAGCGGCGTCCCCTCTTCGAGGGAATTCTCACCTTCCTGGCGCTGACGATTGCTCTCGTCACGGTTTTGTATAACCCCGCGAAACCTCTCCTCGGCAAATACGCCGACGAGTTGGATATCTGGCATCGGGATAGGATTTTCCTCTCCACGATTCAGCAAAAAAACGAATATCCCATGCAAAAGATGGTCGAATCACAAGTCCCGCAAGACGCGGTGCTTGGGCTGATTTCGCCTTCCTATTGTTTCGAATATCTTTTGTTCGGAGAACATTTTTCCCGCCGCGTGATTCCGGTTTATCCTGAAAGAAATGCGGAGGATTCCGTCTGGCTGGATTCTCAGGGGATTGAGTATCTCCTCATTCAGGAATCCGCTTCGATATCCGAACCTCCGCAATCGTTTCTCCTCGTCTCGCGCGTGGAGGGATGGGCGTTGTATCGAAAAATCTCGTCTCCGTAGCATAATTTTTTCATGGCGAAGGTATACAACAATCACTTTTGTGGTAAACTCTTAAGGAAAGTTCTCATCTCGGTAGATATAAGCAGCACAGGAGTTACAGCCCTATGGCAAAATCTCGTAGCGAACAAATGGTAGACCGCCTGCGGACGATGCAAGCCGCCGTGCCCGACATCGAAGCCTCCGCGATTGTTTCCGTAGACGGTTTGATTATTGCCTCCGCCCTTCCCGCCGAAGTAGAAGAAGATAGAGTGTCCGCGATGTCGGCGGCAATGCTTTCGCTGGGCGAACGTATCGCAAGTGAACTCGGACGCGGCGGGCTGGAGCAGGTGTACATCAAGGGCGATTCCGGATTTATCGTCTTGACATCTGTCGGCGAAGAGGCGGTACTCACCGCTCTGGCGCGAGAAAACGCCAAATTAGGACTTATTTTCCTCGAAATGCGGCGCGCCGCTGATGACTTGAAGAAACTGGTCGGATGAACCGCTGTATACAGCCAAACTTCCGATTTCTATAATTTCCTAAAACGGGAAGGATACGTTTTCAACGCCCTTCCCGTTTCTCTATTCAGTGCATCTTGAGAGAAACGCTATGACCCCAACAAAATACATCTTCTTTACGGGCGGCGTCGTGAGTTCCGTAGGAAAAGGAGTCACCGCCGCCGCGGCCGGTTTGCTTCTCAAAGAACGCGGCTTCAAAGTCGCTGTGCAAAAACTCGACCCCTACATCAACGTTGACCCTGGGACGATGAGTCCGTATCAACATGGAGAAGTTTTCGTCCTCGACGACGGCGCGGAAACCGATTTGGATTTGGGACATTACGAACGCTTCATTGATATTCGCTTGAGCCGCGTGTCGAACTTCACGACCGGGCAGGTCTACGCGGAGGTTATCGCCAAAGAACGTCGCGGCGATTATCTCGGAGGGACGATTCAGGTCATCCCTCACATTACCAACGAAATCAAACGCCGCATCGCCCTCGTCGCAAAGACAACCGGGGCGGAACTCGTCCTCGTCGAAGTCGGCGGCACGGTTGGAGACATCGAATCGCAGCCATTCATGGAAGCCTTACGCCAAATGCGAAACGAACTCGGACGAGAGAACGTCTTCTTCGTCCATGTAACCTGGCTTCCCTACATCGGCGCGACGGGCGAACTCAAAACGAAGCCCACGCAGCATTCCGTCGCCGCGCTGCGTTCCATCGGCATCTCGCCAAATATGATTATCGCCCGCTCCGACCATCCCGTAGACGATTCGCTCCGAGACAAAATCGCCCTCTTTTGCGACGTGGAGAAGCGCGCCGTCATCCCGATGGTCACCGCGCCGATTCTCTACGAAGTCCCACTTTTGCTGGAACGCGCGGGCGTCGGAGATTATCTCGTCGAACAACTGGGATTGAGCGCGCGAAAGACCCCCGACATGCGCCCCTGGGAAAAACTCATCGAAGAAATCCGCCGACCGAAACCTTCCGTCGAAATCGCCATCGTGGGGAAATACGTCGAACTCCACGACGCGTATATGTCCGTGCGCGAGGCGCTCAAACACGCCGCGCTCGCGGAAGGGGTCGAACTGCATACCCATTGGGTTCATTCGGCAGATTTAGAGAAAAACAAAAACTGGGACATCGTTCAAGCGGCGGACGGAATCGTCGTCCCCGGCGGATTCGGCGAACGCGGAATCGAGGGAAAAATCCTCGCCGCACAATATGCCCGTGAGAACAAAATTCCTTATCTCGGATTATGTCTTGGCATGCAATTGATGTGCGTCGAATTTGCGCGGCATGTCCTCGGCTACGAGAACGCGAACTCCACCGAATTCGACCATTCTACGGAACACCCCGTCATTGACCTGATGCTCGAACAACGCGGCATCACCGATATGGGCGGGACGATGCGGCTGGGATTGTATCCCTGCGTTCTGAAACCCGGCACCAAAGCCGCAGAAGCCTACGGCGCGCCGCAAGTCGAAGAACGGCATCGGCATCGCTTCGAATTCAACAACGCCTACCGCCGCGAATTCGAAGAAAACGGGATGGTTTTCTCCGGCATTTCACCGGACGGCACATTGGTCGAAATTTCGGAAATCGAAGACCACCCCTTCATGGTCGGGAGTCAATTTCACCCCGAATTTCTCTCGCGCCCCATGCGTCCGCATCCTCTTTTCGTCGGATTCATCCACGCGGCGAAAAATCTTCGCTAATCTTTTCCACCACCCAAAAATGGGACAAGCCAAGAACGCGGAGCGGCGTTTTTTCCAGCATTTGCAAAACTGAGCGCAACATCTTCCCCAACCAGCCTAAACGCGCGATGATATTATCGTACGCGCCGAAAATCACCGTCCGCTCGACGAAACGCACCGAAAGTCCCTCGAAAAGGCGTTCCAAATCTCGCCGCGAATAAATGCGGACATGCGGGGCGAGGCGGTCGCGCCACGCGCGAGGAAGATAATTGACCAGCGGGATATTGCCGAAATGATACTTCCCGCGCCAATAGATTCCATGAGTCTCGAAAGGGTATCCCCGATTCGGACAAAACAAAACCAGACGGCCTCCCGGCTTCAGCGTGCGGATAATTTCCCGAATCGTCTGCGCGTCATCTTGTACATGCTCGATGACCTCGTGACTCAGCGTCATATCGAAGAAATCCGAGGGGAAAGGCAGCGCCTCCCCCGCCGCGTTGACGACATTCCGCACTCGGAGTTTCGCTTGAGCCGCGCGTTCGAAATCGTATTCCAAGCCGAAAACATGCCCCCCTGCCTCCTCCAGATGCGCCGCGTACATGCCCACGCCGCAGCCATCCTCGAGGACGCGTCCATTCACGCGCTCCCCTGCCGCGCGTAAAATCATCGCCAAGCGCCGGCGCTGTCCCGCGCGCCACACATACGAAGGCTCGCCGCGAAGCGCGGCTTTTTCCATATCGCGAGAAGAATCGGTCATACGCGCCACCTGAGAGAAAAATTTTGGAACATGGAAGGTATTATAACGGATAGCCTCGACGCCGCGC
>CAZDGZ010000038.1:0-15591 GCA_964505165.1 uncultured Anaerolineaceae bacterium
AGACTCCCAAACCATCAGCCCTCCCCCGACTACAAGACTATCCGACTATCTGACTACCAGACTATCCAACTACCAAACTACCTCAACCCATACACCATACTCACCGTGACCGTAATCGTCATCTGCCCCGCCTGAACCGGCACGGATGACTCTGCAGCCGCCATCGCGAAATCCATCTTTCGCACATCCACCGTCTGCGGGACATGGCTGGCAAACGAAATCGTCTGCACCTCGCCCAAATCCACCCCGGCGGCAGCCGCGACATTTTCCGCCTGTGCGCGTGCATTCTCGACGGCGGCTCGCTGTGCGGCAGCGAGCGCGGCGGTCTTATCCGCCACATCGAATTGGATACTGTCAACATCATTTGCCCCCGCCTGCACCACCGCATCCAGCAAATCGCCGAGCGTATCCAAATTCCGCACCGTCACATACACGGTATTTTGCACCACATACGTCGTCGAAACGACCTTCCCGTCATTATCGTAATGTCTGGAAAGCCACACACTGAAATTCGTCGTGCGAATATCCTCCTCCTTCACGCCGAACCCCGTAAGCGTATCAATCACACGCTGCGCGCGGGCATTATTCTGGCGAAGCGCCTCCGAAGCGGTCTTCTTCTCCGTCCGAACCCCAATCGAAACATACGCGATATCGGGAGTCAGCACAGCGCGCCCCGTCCCCGTAACGCTCAACGTCCTCGGCTCCGATTCCGCCGCAGGCGCGGCAGCCATTCCCGCGCAGCCGCTCCCGAGAATCGCCAGCAGCGCAATCCCAACGAAAGCAAAAAACTTCTTCATCTCAACAACCTCCTTTTCGGAATAGTGTAACTCAAGAACGACTCTCCCCCCAAAAAAGTTCCCTTGTGCTTTTCCGCCTTTCATCTTACAATAAGACAAATGTTCTAAAAGGACAGGCGATGGCGATAAATTTTCAACAAGTCTACGAGCAAGTCAAGAAAATCGGACTTCTCGCGCAAGAAAGAAAAGCCGTATTGGATGAACGACGAGAAAGCGCGCGCGCCCTCTTCGAAAAACACGCGGCGGATTTAGACGGCTTGCGCCGAAAACTGGAAACCGCCCTCGCGGAGGACGCGAACATCCGCTGCGCGGTTCCGTTAAACGAACCCCTCGATACGCGCGTCGGGACGCCTCACCTCGTTATGGACGCGACGCTCATCGCCGCCGACGGCTCCCAGATTGTGCCGGACAGGCACGCGGCGATACAATTTGCCCTCGTCAACGTCGGCGCGATTGCCATGCAACTCAACTCCGGCGCATCCCCCGACATCTTCACCGACAGCCAACTCTTCTACGGCGAAGAACTGATTACGGAATACGGCTCCCTGCTCAACGAGGGGATGATTGCACTGCGCCGCGATTTGGCAGAACGGACGAAACTGGCAGAACTGGCGAAAAACTACCCCGCCCCCGTCATCACCTTCACCGACGGTCCCATCGAATTATGGGGAAACAAAGACCCCAACGACGCGAAAGCCTACGCCAAAGGGATGACACAATACCTAAGCGCGCTTTCCCGTCTTTACGAAAACGGCGTAACGACAGCAGGCTATGTAGACAAACCCGGCGCGAATCTGGTCGTGCGCCTTCTCGAAATCATGATGGCAACACCCGATGATATGAAAAACCTCCGCGCGTACCATCCCCTGCTCGGCGTGAGCGATTTATGGCTCTTCGGCGAGAAGAAAAATCCCCTGCTGAAAGCGGGAGAACGCTCGGCGGTATTCGAATTGCAATCGAAAGCAAAACAATTCTACAAAGGCGCGTTGGCGCTGCATTTCTTCTACCTCAACGTCGGGACAGAAGGACACCCCTACCCCGTCCGCGTGGAAATCCCCCAATGGGTCGCAGAAGACGAGGAAAGACTCAACGCGCTCCACGCCGCGCTCGTGAGTCAATCCCGAATTCTGGGAAACAAAC
This sequence comes from uncultured Anaerolineaceae bacterium, assembly GCA_964505165.1. Classification (GTDB taxonomy): domain Bacteria; phylum Chloroflexota; class Anaerolineae; order Anaerolineales; family Villigracilaceae; genus CAZDGZ01. Next base: position 1,938 of record CAZDGZ010000038.1, read on the forward strand.
CGTATCCCTATCTGCTGCATCGCTCGCACGAAGTCGCGGTCGTCTCGTTCACGGAAAAACGTCAAGTAGAGCGAATGTTATCTCTGGAACTTCGGAGAAACAACGGAGAAACCGGAACACGCTCCGGCAAACAAACCGCGAAAGATTCTTCCGCCCAAAGAAAGCGCGGACGATGATTGCTTTTTTCATGCCCAACACAAAACACGGGAGGCAGGATGAATAAAAACGCACTTGAAATCGGACGTCTACTCCGCTCCGGCACAAGCGGATTTGTGGCAGGCTGTGCCGTTTCGCAATGGGATGTCCCAATTTTCGGCGGATTGGTACGCGCGCCGCTGGGAAACGGGTATCAGGTCTACGGGCTGATTTACGACATCCGCATTGAGGACGACGGGCTGGTACGTCAACTCGTCACCGCGGGAAACATCAGCGAGGAGGTCATCGCCGACAACCGAGAACGGCGCATCGTACCGGTAGAAATCTCCGTCTTGACCGTCGGCTACGAATCGGAAGGGAAAATCTCGTACCTCCTGCCGCCGCGTCCTCCCTTGAGTTTGGACGTGATTTACAAATGCAACAACGCGGAGGTCATCCGCTTTACCGACGCGGGACAGTTCGGATATTTCCGTCATATCTTGCGATTGAAAGACGCGCCAGTAAGCGAAGTTCTCGCGGCACATCTTCATCAGGCAAGCGAAGCACGCGGCGCAAACGGCGAGGCATGGAAAAATGCAGCAACCAAAGAGGTGATTACACTCTTGCGAGACGATTACCCCACGTTGATGAACGTCCTCGGCGCGCTGGGAGAAATTTGAACACCGTATTCGCTGAAATTCAGGAGTTTCTATGATGAACCAAACCATCGGCTACCTCATCGGGGGAGGGCTGAAAGAATCCTTTCGTGCGAGACTTTCCGTCAATCCTTTGAGCGTCCAAGAGGGCGCGTTCGTCGTCATCGAAAGCGGAGAATATCTTTTCTACGGGTTGATTACCGACCTTCTCCTCGGCGCGACAGATTCCCGTTTTGCGGAGGAGGCACTCGGAGAGCGTTTTCCGCCGAATACGGCGCGCTTGCTGCAAGAGCAAACCCTCTACACCAACGCGGAAATCCTCCCCGCGCTGATGCTGAACCGAGGACCAGAGCCGGGGTCTCGTGAGTACAAAGATTGGCTTCGACAACTCAATGGGGAAACCCCGCGTCCCCTCCCCGTCAAGACTATTCCGCCGCATCACGCGCCCGTCCGTTTGGCAACGGAGGGAGACATCGCGGAGATTTTCGGGATTCCCGAAAAAGACGGGAATTTCGTCATCGGCTACACGCGCGAGCAAAATCATCCCGTTTGTATTGATTTGGATAAATTCGTCCAGCGTTCCGCGGGGATCTTCGGCGCGACCGGCACCGGCAAATCCTTCCTCACCCGAATCATCCTCGCCGGGCTGATTCACCGCGCCAAAGCCTCCGTCCTCGTCTTCGACATGCACAACGAATATGCCTACGACGACACCGCCTCGGATACGGGCAAACGCGTCATCGGTTTGAAGACGAAATTCGGGGTCAAGACGCAAGTCGTCGGACTCGGCGCGGGGACACAGATTCGCGGCAAGACGCCGGATTTTCATCTGGAAATCGCGATGTCGGATATTCAGCCGGTGGATATCGAGTTATTGTCCCGCGAACTTAATTTGAAGGAAACTACCCCAACAACGTTGGAGGCGCTGGTCAATACCTTCGGAAGGAAACGATGGTTTTCCGCCTTCAAAGAGATGACCACCGACACGATTGTGGACGAGGAAACCGGCAAGAAACTCCCCGCGCCGGGGAGCATCGCAGCATGGGCAAACGAAAACGGCGTCAATGTGATGGCGGCGGAGGGGCTGCATAATAAGTTGCGGCGGCTCTTCAACAAATCTTATATCGTGGAAAAGCCCGCCGCAGACGGAATTGCGGAAATCATTCAATCGCTGGAAGCCGGAAGGCACGTCATCCTTTCGTTTGGGCGATTCGAATCGGATTTGGATTATCTTCTCGTCGCCAATTTGCTGACGAGGAAGATTCGGGAGATGTGGGAAAAGAAGACCAACGCGTTCCGCTCCGACCCGACCGCGAACCGAGAACCGCGTCAACTGGTCATCGTCGTCGAGGAGGCGCATAAATTGCTGAACCGCGAAATGGCAGCGCAGACGACGTTCAGCGTCATCGCCCGCGAAATGCGGAAATACTATGTCACGCTCCTCATCATTGACCAGCGTCCCTCGCAAATTTACGACGAGGTCATGTCGCAGTTGGGGACGCGCGTCTCCGGCTGGCTTGGCGACGAAGAGGATATCCGCGCGGCGCTGTCGGGGCTTGCCGGACGCGACGCGCTCCGCAGAATGCTTTCGCGGCTTCAGCCGAAAGAAGAAGTCCTCCTCCTCGGCTGGGGCGTCCCGATGCCCATTCCTGTGCGCTCTCGCCGATACGGTGATGAATTTTGGGCGGACCTTCAGGGAAAGAAGAAACGCCGCAGCGAATCCAAAACCTTAAAGGAATTGGGATTTTGAACCTGCTGAATTAAAACAAAAAAGGCGGCAGGGACCAACTCGCGTCCCGCCGCCTTTTTCTCATATAGGGGGTTACGACGCGGGAGGAATGTCCTCGCTGTCGCTCGCGTTGTCCGAGGCAAAAGCATCGGAGGCGTTTTCGACGGCTACAGGCTCTTCTGTCTTCCGAAGCGTCGCGAAGCCAACGACGACGGGGACAACCAGCCCGATGACGCCGACGCACAACGAAGCGAGTCCAACCGCGACCGCCGTTCCGGGATCGCTGCTTCCGAAAATATCAATTTCGGAGCCGGGGATAATCCCTGCCAACGTGCTAGACCCCCCAAAACAAATCGCGCCCAACCCGGGGCATCCACAAAGCACTGCTGTTGCAGCCGTCGCGATGATTCCTGTGGTCTTCTTATCCATGTTCTCTTCTCCTTTCCGAGAGAAATAAAGTTAGTTCAAGTATAGCCTCTTTTCTTTCGCTTGGCGCGTTTTTCCAGTATGATACAGAAAAGTCCTTTTACATGGAAATGAGGTCCTAATGAAAAAAGTATTGTCCGCGCTCTTCGTGGGGGTTTTTCTTCTTTCCGCTTGCGTTCCGGCAAAAGAAGCCGACGCGCTCCCCGCGCCGCCGATGCGTTTCGCAATGTTCAAAGAAATCGAGAACATCGTTCAGGCACGCGTGGATTCACGCGCCGCGCTGGAAGAGGCAAGCCTCGGCATGCGCGTCTACCCCGGCGGCAGCGCGCAAAGCGGAGATGACAGCCGCGCGCGGCTCGACCTCGCGCCGGAAGGGACGATTATCCGCCTCGCGCCGAATTCCACGTTTACGGTGGAGGAACTCGGCATGAGGAACGAATCCCCGTTTACGCGCATCAAACTCATCGCGGGAGAACTCTGGGTCATCCTCTTCGGCGGCGAACTCCAAACCGAAACGCCCTACGGCACCGCGACAGTACACGGCAGCATGATGAGCGTCCGCTTCGACCCGGAAGGCGAGGGGATGGTCGTCTCTTGCCTCGAAGGGCATTGCACGCTGGAAAACGACAACGGAAGCACGGAACTCGAAGAAGGCGAAATCTCCACAATCTCTTCCGAAAACGAAGCCCCGGCGCCGCCACTTCCTCTCGAAGAGGAGGAAACCGAGGCGTGGAAAGACGCCAGTCCCGAAGCCGCCTCTTGGCTCGCGGGAACTCCCATCGCGCCGACGCCGATTCCCCTCCCCGAAGAAGAACCCGCCTCCCAAGACAACGGAAAAGAAAGCGGGCCGCTCATCTATCACCTCGACAATAATTGCCCCGATAGAACCTGGTACTGGGAATTCAAGGGTCCGGTCTCCACGTCATTCACGCTTGGTCCCGGGGAAACCGCGTCGGGGACTCTTCCCGCCGGAGATTATATGGTCATGGACATCCTCGCGGAAATCGGCGGCAGCGAACGCGACCAAACCGGTCCCGGATTAGTTCGCGGCGGCGGCACGATTTCGCTGAAATCCTGCCCGGACGGCGGGAAATAAAATCGAAGGTAAAATAAAGGCATGCTTCCTGATTTCCGCGTTCGGCAACGCGATTACCTCTTAGAAATTTCCCGCGCGCTCACCCAAGAATTGGATTTGGGCGCGCTGCTTCGCCGCATCTTGCGTATCTCGATGGAAATGCTCGCGGGGCAGGCAGGTCTCATCGCGCTCAAACAGCGCGGCGGATGGCGCGTCGCGGCGGCACAGGGCATCCCGCCCGCGCTTCTCGATTATCTGAAACCCCTTCTCGAGGAAGAAACGGTTTCGGAATTCAACGCGGACGAGTTGAACCGCATGTTGAAGGAACTTGCCTACACAGCAAGCATGGGCTTGCTAAACGGAGTCGGGCTGCCCCTCGTCGCGCACCGTAAAATCATCGGCGTCATTTTCATTTTCCGCAACTATCCCGATTTGTTCTCCGCAAACGACAAATCCCTCCTGCGGAGTTTTGCCGACCAAGCCGCCATCGCGGTCTTCAACGCGCAACTTTACGGACAAGTCCGCTACGAGAAACAACGTCTCGACGCCCTTCTCGACTCCGCTGCGGACGGCATATTGATTTTACGCGCCGACCACACCATCGAGCGGTGCAACAAAGCCTTCGAGCGCCTCCTCGGACGTCCACGCGAGGAACTCATCGGGCTGCCCCATGAAGAGGTCATCCGATGGGCGAAACCTCCGAAAGGGATGACTCTGGAAGAAGCCGAAGCGGGCGGATGGCCTCTCACCCCGAACGCGCATCTTTACGTCGAGGGAGATTTGGAACGCCCCGAACCACCCGGCATTCCGGTCGGCGTGACTTACGCGCCACTGCTCACCCAAGAAGGCGCGTTGCTCAACATTTTCGTCACCGTACGCGATATCACCCATTTCCGCACCGCCGAAGAAATCAAGAGCACCTTCATTTCCATCGTCAGCCACGAATTGCGGACCCCCGTCGCGCTTATCAAGGGATACGCCTCCACGCTGCGCCGCGACGACGCGGAGTGGGATAGAGAAACCATCAACGACAGCCTCGCCGTCATCGAGGAGGAAGCAGACCGCCTTTCCCGCATGATTGACGACCTCCTCGACGCCTCGCGCCTTCAGGCGGGCGGGCTTCGCCTGAACAAGGTAGACTTCTCCCTCCCCTCCCTCGCGGAACACCTTGCCGAACGCTTCCAAACACAGACCTCCCGGCATCGTATTCTCGTAGATTTCCCGGAGGATTTTCCCGTCATCGTCGGCGACGAGACGCGCATCTCGCAGGTGCTGACAAATCTCATTTCCAACGCCATCAAATACGCGCCGGAAGGCGAAATCCGAATCGAAGGAAGCGTCCGCCCCGAACAAGTTATCGTCTGCGTGAAAGATGAGGGACCAGGAATTGACCCCCGCGACATGCCCCACATCTTCGACCGATTCTACCGGGCAGAGCAAGCCGTCCGCAAGACGAAAGGCGCGGGGCTGGGACTTTATCTCGCGCGCGCAATCATCGAAGCCCACCGAGGACGAATCTGGCTCGACCCCTCTCCCGATTCGGGTGCGCGGATTTGCTTCTCGCTTCCGCGCCAATTGATGATAGAATAACCCCCGTTTCGTCTTACCCTATTTTTTCTGGAAATCTCATGCCAAAAACACAAATTCAATGCCCCCAATGTCACCAACTCATTACCGCGACCGTCGAACAACTTTTCGATGTCACCGCAGACCCCGCCGCAAAACAGCGGCTTTTGGGAAGAATGGTCAACTATGCCCAATGCCCCTATTGCGGCTATGAAGGACCTCTCTCGACCCCCATCGTCTACCATGACGCGGAGAAAGAACTTCTGCTCACATACTTCCCGCCGGAATTGAACATCCCCGTCAACGAGCAGGAAAAAATCATCGGGCCGCTCATCACCCAAATCACCAACCGGCTTCCGCCTGAAAAACGGAAAGCCTACCTCTTCCAGCCGCAGACCTTCCTCACCTATCAAAGTATGATTGAGCGGATTCTCGCGGCGGATGGCATCACACCGGAAATGCTCAAATCTCAGCAGGACCGCGTGAATCTCATCGAGAGGCTTATCACCGCGTCTTCCGAGGATGTGCGGCGGGAAATACTCAAACAAGACGCCGCGCTCGTGGACGAAGAATTTTTCGCGCTTTTCGGACAATTGATTCAAGCGGCAGCCGCCTCCGGGCAAAAAGATGTCGTCGAGCGGATGCAAACCATCGAGAAGCAACTCCTCGAAGAAACCGAACTCGGACGGAAACTTCAAGCCTCCGTCGGCGAACTCGAAGCGGCGGCGAAATCTCTTCAGGATGCGGGGAATACCCTCACGCGGGAAAAACTCCTCGATTTGCTCATCGAAGCCCCCACCGAAGAGCGGCGTCAAGCCCTCGTCAGCATGGCGCGGCAGGGAATGGATTATCTCTTCTTCCAGGAACTCACCCGCCGAATCGACGCGGCAACCGGCGAGGAGAAAGACTCCCTTACCGCGCTGCGCGAACGTCTTCTCGATTACGTCAACGAAATTGACCAACAAATCGAAGCGCGCATCACCGCCGCAGAGAACTTCATCGAAACCATCCTTCAGGCGGAAGATATTAAGAAAGCCGCGCGCGAAAAACTTCCTGAATTCACCGAAGATACCATCCAAGTTATTGATAGGATGTTCCGCGAGGCCGCGACGAAAGAAGATTTCGACCGCGTGGAAAAACTCCGCCAACTCGTCGAAGCCCTGCAAGAACTCAGCGCGCCGCCGCCGGAATATCAACTCCTCGAAGAACTCCTCCGCGCTCCCAACGATGCCGCATTGGACAAAGCGATGGAAACCCACAAAGCGGATATCACCGACGCATTCTTGCAACTCGTCAATGCCATCATCGCCGAATCCAACGCTCAGAAAGATTCTCTTTCGGCGCAGGATAAATCCATGCTGGAAAAAATGAAGCACATTTACCAAAAAGCCCTGATGCTCAAAGTCGGCACGGTGATGAAATAAAAAAAGAGCCTGGTGGTAAAAACGCCAGGCTCCTTCTTTTTGGGGAGAGGGCTACGGCTGTTGCTGCTGCCCCATCATTTGCTGCAAGGCTTCCATCAAATCCGGTTTGTCGGGGATGGAGGTTTTCCAAATATCGAAGATTTGCACCTCGGAGGAGGCGCGGATATCATCAATCCACTCTTTGAAGCGTTCATCGCAGGCTTGTTGATACTCCCACGCTGCCATCGGGAGATTCGCATGTCCGAGGACCTGAATGATGTGATAGCCGTATTGAGTCTGGATTGGTTGACTAATGTCGCCGATGGGGAGCGTGAATGCGGCTTCTTCGAATTCCGGTATCATCTTTCCTCTGGCGAACCAGCCTAAATCGCCGCCTTTGTCCGCTGTTCCGGGGTCGGTGGAGTATTCCGCCGCGAGCGCCGCGAAATCTTCCCCGTCGAGGAGACGCTGACGAATTTCTTTCGCGGTTTCTTCATCATCAACAAGGATGTGACGCGCCCAAACTTTTTCGATTTCGTGCGGAACGTCCTCGGTGACTTTGGCATAGAGTTTTTCGTAGTACAACCCCGATTCGAAGAAGTAGCGAATATCCGCCTCGCTAAAGCCATATTCCTTGTAGGTTTCGATGGTGTCTTTGTAATCTTGTTGGTAATTTTCCCATGTGTACGGCGCAGGAATCGGCGTAGGGAGGTCCGTGGGAGTCGGGCTGGGGATAGGAGTCGGCGTCGAAACGGTATCAGGCGTCGCCGTCGGAGGAGGGGTGCTGGTCGGCGTGAGGGTAACAAGAAGAAGTTGTTCCGGCGAGAGGGTCGGGTTTCCGGGAATCGGAGTCGGGGTCAGGGTCGCCGTTGGCGTTCCGTTGGGGAAGTATCCGAAATATGCCTGAATCCGTTCTTCCACTTCTTCTTCCGTGACGGTAATGCCCATTTTCGGCGCTTCGACGCGGTAAATCATCTCGTTGACCAAGCCGTCTATCACGTCTTGCCCGATTTGTTCGGGATTGTTGAGTTGCGTTTCTATCTTTTGGAGTTGGTTCGTGACATCCAGCCCCATGTTGGAAAGTTGATAGTATTGAAGATAGTTGTTGATGAGCCGCTGCCGCTCCATGCGGACGCGCGCTTGGAATTGTCCAAGTGTCGCTTTTTGGTCGCCGACTTTGGCAACGGGTCTGCGAAGTTGGAGAACGGTTTGGTCGAGATATCCGTAGCCGAGAAGGAGAATAACGACGACAGCAATGGCGATAGAGATGTTACGGATTAAGCGCGCCTGACGCCGCTCTCGCTCCAGGCGTGCAAGATGTTTTTTGCTAACGACTTTCGGTTTATTTTTTGCCATGTGTGCCTCTTATAAAAACTTCGGGGCATGGGAAGTGCCATGCCCCGTTTTTGGAGGGTGTTTAGCGTTGACCTTCTTCCCAGTACTTGCCGGTAAAAGGCAGGAGGGCGAGGTGCCGCGCTCGTTTGATGGCGGTTGCCAGCGCGCGTTGGTGTCGAGCGCAGGTGCCGGTTTGCCGACGGGGGCGAATTTTCCCCTCATCGGTAATGAAACGTTTCAAAAGGTCTACGTTTTTGTAGTCAATGGACAAAGATTTGTCCGTACAAAATTGGCAGACTTTGGGGCGGGAATAGTAGCGTCCGCCGCGAGAGTTCCGATAGGAACGTCCAGAACTTCTTGCTCCAGGGGTCATAAGACGTACTCCGTTCAATCGTTAGGTCGGCGGGATTTCGCCGACGGGGTTTGTATCAAAATGGAAATTCATCCTCGTCGTCTGTGCTGGATTCCATTTCGTTGGAAGCGGGAAGATTTCCGGTATCGCGATGATTGTTTCGCCAGTCTCCCAGCATCATCATTTCGTTTGCGACGACTTCCACAGAGGTGCGCCGCATCCCTTCTTTATCTTCCCAATGTCGGGTTTGAAGCCGCCCTTCGATGTACACCTGTTTTCCTTTGGAGAGATATTGTTTACAAATCTCCGCCAGGTGTCCCCAGGCAACGATGTTGAACCATTCGGTTTCGGAATGCCGCTCGCCGTCCGCGCTGCTCCACGAACGGCTCACCGCGACCGAAAAGGTGGTTACGGGGCGACCGGAGGGGGTATACCGCATTTCGGGATCGCGTCCCAAATGCCCAATAATCATCACTTTATTCAAGCCCCGGCTCATGATATGCTCCTTCTTTCCAACTAAAGAAAACTAATCCTGCACAAACGTATCGGTTATTTCGCGAGAACAAGTAAATGGCGCATCAAAGGCTCATGGAACTTCAAGTTACGTTCCAGCCCGATTGTAGCGGCGGGTTCCATCGAAAGGTTGAAGAGAACATACTGCCCTTCCATTTGTTTGCGGATGGGATACGCCATTTTTCGGCGTCCCCAGACATCCACTTTTTCCACGCTTCCGCCGGTTTCTGCAATCCATTCCTTGACTTTCTCGACCGCGTCGTTAAACGCGTTCTCATCCAGTTCGGGATGGAAAATGCAAACCAGTTCATATTGGCGCATAAAGAGGGACCTCCTTTCCTCGGGATTGCTCTCGGTCAGCCACCGTAGGCGGCGCCGAGGGCGGAAAGAGACGCGCGGGATACGCGTCTATGACAACGGGGGGTAGTTTAGCATATTTTTCGGGTTTTGAGAGGAGAAGTTTCGTCAGACATCTCTCGTCCGAAAACATGCGGTCATCAGCCAAGGGGTCATGGCGAAAAATCCTGCCAGCCCCGCGCCGCCTAATCCGGTGGTGAGGGCGACGAAAAGATTCGCGTATCCCGTCGTCGCGTATGCGATAAAAGCCAGCCGGTCAAACGCGACGGAGGTTCGCGGCGCGCTGCGTTTGGAAATCCAGAGATAGAGCGCGAAGACCGTGAAAGTCGTGAGCCACCATCCCCAAAAATTTTGCAGCGGAATGTGATAATACGCGCCGCCATTCTCCCAAATCCAATTTCCCGCGCGTGACATGAGGGGATCCATCACGATATCCCATGCGGTCATCACCAGCCCTCCCGCCGCCGCGACGGCGAAAAGGCGTTTTGCGCCCTTCCACGAGGACGGCGCAAGGGTATCGGCGATGACGAAAGAGGGATACATCATCATAAACCACGCGATAGGGATGAGAAGCGGGACCAATCCGAAAATCCGATAGCCGAGGTTTTCGGAATAATGATAATGCCCGTAGACCCATCCGGTCATCACACCCACACTCTCGAAGAGGAGGCTGATGACGAAGGTCAATCCCAAAAAGAGCGCGGCGCGTTTCCAGCCTTCCCGCGTTCCCGCGTGAACCAGCGCGAATCCAAATCCTGCCATTGTGGAAAGGTGCATCAATCCCGGAATTTCGGGAAGCCCCACACGAGGAGCGAAAAGTCCATACACCATTGTGAAAATGAAAAGCCCCAACAAAACGGACGCGACGCGTTGTTGATTTTTCATATCATTCTCCTTGAGAAGATGGATAACAGGAATTTCGCGCATTATACCTGACGACGCGAAAAAGAGAAGGGCGCAATCGCCCTTCTCTTTCGAGGAAATCGTTGGTTTTCCTTACTTCCCAATCAAGGATTCGAGGACGCCTCGGGAATATTCTTCCACTTTTTCGTGTTGGGAATTGCCATGCGCGTCCATCGTGACGACGACGGGGAAATCTTTGACCTCGATGACCCACATCGCTTCGGGGACGCCGAATTCCAATTTGTGGACGGTCAGGACGCGCTGCACCGATTGCGCGATGAGCGACGCCGCGCCGCCGATGGCGTGGAAATACACGGCAGGAATTTCCTGACATGCGGCGAGCGTTTTCGGACCCATCCCGCCTTTGCCGATGACGCCTTTCAGGTTGAAATGCTTCATCACCGCGCCCTGATAGGGTTCTTCTCGGATGGAGGTCGTGGGTCCCGCGGCGACGAATTTATAGTCTCCCGTTTCGACGCCCGCGACGACGGGGCCGCAATGGTAGATAATCCCGCCGTCGAGAATAGGCTTGATGGCTTCGTAGACTTCAAGGTCATCGCCCTGCGGTTCGCGCGTCTTCTTGATAAAGGTATCGGTAATCCATTTGTGGACGGCATCGCGTCCGGTCATCATCACGCCAGAAAGAAGGACGGTTTCGCCTACTTTCAAACTGCGGATGGTTTCATCGCTAATAGGAAGGGTGAGTGTTTTCATGGGTTCTCCCTCATGCAGGCTATTCGTAAATCACTTCGCTGCCTTTGACCGTCATCTTGCGACGGCGGTAAGCCCAGCACATATACGAAACCGAGACGAAATAACACGCGGGCACGCGGTGCAGCCCTTTGATTTTCGTCCCAAGAACGGAGGTTTTTCCGCCGAAGCCCATCGGGCCAATGCCCATCTGATTGGCTTCTTCGGTGATGCGTTTTTCGAGCGCGGCGAGTTGCGGGTCGGGGTTTTCGTCATCGAGCGGACGAAGCAGGGCATCTTTCGAGGCGAGGTAAGAGGAGCCTCTATCGCCGCCAATGGCAACGCCCAGCACACCCGGCGCACAGCCGCGTCCCTGCGCCTTGTACACTGCATCCAAAACGGCTTTGCGGACTCCCTCCAAATCTCGTCCCGCGCCGAGACGCGTATCGGGGAGTTTGTATTGCGCGCCCACGTTTTCGCATCCACCACCTTTGAGCATGAGTTGAATGACGATAGGCGCGTCCGAGTCCACCTCGTGGAAGTGGATGGTCGGGTAGTATTCGTCGCCGGTATTGTTGCCGGTGTTCTTGCCGGTAATCGCGTTGACGGAGTTGGGGCGAAGGTAGGTGCGTTTCGTGGCTTCGATGACGGCATCTTGAATCATCTTTCGGAACGCGCGCGTGCTCGTCCCTTCCGGGTAATCCACGAAGAAAAGTGGCGTTCCCGTATCCTGACAAATCGGAGTCGAGTTCGCGCGCGCCATTTCGACATTCTTCAAAATCGTGTCGAATGCACCACGAGCGGCGGATCCTTCGTCCTCTCTATCTCGCGCGGCGCGCAACGCTTTTTCGATATCCGGCGGCAAATCCGTAGAAGTGCGCCGAACAAGTTCCAGAATTGCGTTTGTAAGGTCTTGCATGTGGACCTCCAAAAAGAAGTTGGAAATTTTGACGGGTACATGAAGGTATTGTGTATCATACTCCAAAATTCTCTCTCGCGTGAGTGACGAAGCGCCGCGCTTTACGCGCAAAATGTCCCCAAAATCATTTCTTGCAATTTCCTGACAAATTTCCTGACACACTGTTTTTTCTTTGTTATAATGTAGCGCCTTACAAAACTGTTAAGCTATTACGAGTTCTATTTCTTTCCTCCGGGGGAGGTTTCGCACAAGCGGAACAGCCCCTTTTTTTTAGCCATTTTTATCTTTTTTTGATAGAGGCTTTTCGATGGTCGGATTCTTTGCTCGCCGTTCCACTCGAGATGGTCTTCTCAATCTCCGTAAGGCATTTTTTTTGACGGTATTCCTTCTGGCTCTGACTGCACAATCGGTCAAGGCTTGGGATCTTTGGCTGGTTACAAATCAGAATCGGATTATCGTCATCAGGAATGTCGAATCATCGCCCACGCAAGAAACCATTCTCATTCATAGCCCCGTTCCCGACTCGTATCGCCATGATTTCGGCGATATCGCGTTCGGCGTGGATGGTGTTCTCTACGGAATTTCGATGACCTATGGTCGTTCCTCGGCGCTGTATGCTATTAATCTGAATGATGGCAGCCTGACTCCGGCAACCAACCGGTTCCCGTTCGAATGGGGAAACGCGCTGGTCTTTGACGCGAGCACAGGAAAAGGATTCGCAGGTGGCGGGCTGGAATCTTCTTCCCCTTATCGCTACACCCGAAATTTCTACGTCTTCGATTCCTACGACCCAGGAACTGCACACTCGTGGCACGACTTCAGCGCGGATTATCCCAATGGCGGTTTTGCCGGCGATTTCGCAATTATTGGCAATGAAATTTATGCCATCTGGGGAATCTGGAACGGCGCGTCGTATGAGCATTACCTCTTGCAGATTCAAACCAATGCAAACCGCGACTTTCTCTCGTATGTAAATCTCGGACAAACCGAACCGCTCATCGGAGAGGGCATTTGGGGATTGGCAACGGATGGAACAACGCTCTACGCGACTTCGCCGACCGCGCTATACCGCGTGGATGTATCCAACGGAAGCGCTACATACACCAAAATCTTAACCTATGTCCTGAACGCGGGAGAAGCCGTCAACGGCGCAGCGTATCAATGTGCAGAGTTATCTATTACACACGTTGCATCTTCCTCTACTCCGAAAAAAGGGACGCAATTGCGTTTGACGACCACCGTCCGCAACGCTGGACCCCACGACGCGAGCAATGTGACGGTGACGCTGGCATACCCTCCCCAATATAATGAAGTCGCCTCCAATCCACAACAAGGGACATACGACCCGAATACAAAAAAATGGGATGTAGGTACATTGCCCGCACAGAATCAAGCCGTCTTGACAACGGACGTCATCGTCCAGAATAGCGGTCCGGCAAGCAGTTCAGCGACCATTCAGAGTTCCGGGCAATGCAACCCCGCAGGCGCAGGGGCAAGAACTGCCATTGCACCAGTCAACATCCTCCCCTCTGAAAGCGACGACCCCGCGCTTCTCCCCTCGACAGGATTCCCGCGAGGAGAGACGACCACCCTCC
>CAZDGZ010000039.1:0-14986 GCA_964505165.1 uncultured Anaerolineaceae bacterium
TTTCTGTGCTGGTCGAAAACGGCTGGCTGCATCCGGGACAAAAATTATTCTTCTTGCGAGACAAACGCCGATATGCCGTCATCAAGCCGGATTCCCGTTTGCGAACCGAAGATGGCTTCGAGGGAAGCATTCATCAGGCGGGGCGGCATTATTCGGACGGCGCTCCCTGTAATGGATGGGAGCATTGGTACATAGAACAAGAGGGGAAATGGATACTGCTCGACGAAATTCGCGAGAAATATCGCCGAGACGCCGGATTATACGAGACGGAATCCTAATTCAATTCCCTCTTGACACCTTCGTGAAAAGGGAGTATATTCGATATATCGAATAAGGTTGCCTCTATGCCGAAGATTCCTTTTTCTCACGCGTTACGCGCTGCCGGGATTGCCCATGCCTTATCTCACCCCGTCCGTTTGCAAATTTTGGCGGAAATTGGGGAAGAGGGCAGTTATGTAATGGCATTGACCGAAGCGCTGGAGCGGCAGCAAGCCAATATCTCGCAGCATTTGGCAATTTTGCGGGAGACCGGGCTTGTCCTCGCAGAGCGGGAGGGGATGACGGTTCGCTACCGTCTGGCATCTCCTGCGGTGCGAGAAATCCTCGGCATTCTGGGTGTCCTCGCGGATAACGTTCCTCCTGATGATTTCGTCCCGCGCGGGCGCGGCCGCCGACGAGGCGGACGCGGTGGAGGACGAGGTCCGGGCGGCGGACGCCGATGGCAGCCCTGAAACGAATCAATTTTCTCACGAAAGGAGATGATACGGATGTTTGGACGTGGTTACGGTTATGGACGACGCGGCGGCGGAGGCTGGGGACGCGGTCGCGGTTGGGGACGCTGGGGCGCAGGTCCCGCAAATTGGGACGCCAGTGGTTGGGAACCCGGCATCGGCTGGAATCAGCCCCTGAGTGCGCTTTTTGCCAATGTCCCCCCTGCGGAGCGGAAATCCTGGCTGGAAAATTTCAAACAGCATCTGGAACGCCGCATGTCCGAAGTCAACGAAGAATTGAGCAAATACTGATGCTCTCTCGAAAAACAACAGAGCGCCCCGCGTAAGCCGGGCGCTCTGTTTGGTTTAAGGGGAGGATTACAACAGTGACCGAATTGCATCAATGAAGTCTGCTGTTGCATCCACAAGAGGCTCAACTACTTCCGCGTCCAGAGATACAAAATCAATATAATCTCCTTCTTGACGAAGATCAAACAAGCGATTGTAAAGTCGTCCTTTTTCTTTTGCTACAATTCCCTTCTTGACGTAGTGGCGATTGAACAATGCCTTCACCCCCCTGTGTTTTGACGCTACATATCTTATATCGCGATCCCGTAAATTTCAACTTGTTGACGCAATGGAATAACTGCATAGCGATCCGAGAACCATTCTTGCTTACTGCGAACAATGCTGCTCAATACGGTATCCGTCTCTAACTCTATATCGTACAAACAATCCTTAATTTTCATTTCAATCGTTTTGCTCACTGGCATGGGCAACAATACTAGGAAATCCCAATCTGAATCGGGACGAGCCGTTCCCATAGCGCGTGAACCATATAGAATAATTTCCGCGCCAGGAACCAAATCTTGAATTGCTGTCTTTACACGCTTGAGTAAAGTTTCTTTGTCTATCATTTGCGTTATCTCGTCTTTCGTCTTTTACTCTCTTATTATAGTGGAAGATTGTCGCGAATGAGCAAATTCTTAAGGTAGAAAGAAAAAACGTTTTTTCTAATGGATAGAAAGGTTGTCGGTAATCTTTCCGTCAGTATAGAACGAAATCGAAAATCAAACAACGCTCGCGCGAAAGTGAATAGAATCCGTACCGGTTTTCTCTGTTGGTCTTGTTTGCAGAAAAAAAGACTCCCAAACCATCAGACCTCCCCGACTATTCGACTATCAGACTACCTGACTATAAAACCAGCAAACTTCCAAACTCCCTCGCAATATCGCGTATAATGAACCCATGAATCGCGCCGGGCGAGTCTTTTTTATTCTTTTCGGTCTCCTTCTTCTCGTTTTCGCGCCGCGTTTTGCGGTGGGCTTCTACGACCGCGCAGAGGCGGCGCGCGCCGCGCAAATGGGCGAAGATGCTCTTGCCGCGCAGCAATACGCGCGGGCGGCGCAGCGTCTTTTTTGGGAGCCTGCATTATGGGAAAAGTCGGGGCTTGCCGCGTGGCGTGTACATGATTCCGAGACGGCGCGGCGCGCCCTCGAGACAGCCATGCAGCGCGGCGCGCTCTCTTCGGAGGGGCGGGAGGTTTTGGGGAGGCTCTATTTCGATGCCGGGGATTGGCGAAAAGCCCTCGATTTGTGGATGCCGCTTTTCCAACGCGGCGAAGGCGACGCGGCGCTATACGAGCGTCTGGCATGGATATACGAGCGTTTCTTGCCGGAAGAGGAAGAATCGCTCCTCGCCGCGTATCGCCTTTGGGTTCAGAAGGATCCCTCGAATGCGTACGCGCAATACCGTTTGGGCGTTGCGCTTGCTCTTCGGGAGCCGGAGGAGGCGCTTTCACATTGGATGACCGCTGCACGTCTGGACGAGGCGTATGATCCCGTTGTTCAGACTCTTCGCACCGGTGTGAACCTCGCGCTTCTTCAGGAGGACTCCTCTTCGCGAAATCTTCTCTTGGGACGCGCTCTCGCGCTCGCGGAGGAATGGGGACAAGCGAAAAAAGCCTTCGAGTTGGCGACTCTCGCGGAGGAGGAAAATGGCGAGGCGTGGGCGTGGCTGGGGGAGGCGGAACAGCATCTCGGCGAAGACGGTGGCGATGCGTTAACCCGCGCGGTTCGGCTTTCTCCGCGCTCGCCGACGGTGCGCTCTTTGGCGGGGTTGTATTGGCAGCGTCGGGGGGAGTATGCGCTCGCAGAGATGAATTTCCGAAAGGCGGCGGATCTCGAACCGCAGAATCCCGCGTGGGCTGCGGCATTGGCGGAAGTCTATGCTCTCGAGGGGAATCTCCCGGAGGCGTTGGAGACCTATCAACGCGCGATTTCTTTAAGCCCGGATTCGCCTCTTTATTGGCGGCTTCTTGCCGCGTTTTGCGCGAATTACCGCGTCTATTTGCAGGAAACGGGACTCCCTGCGGCGCAGAAGGCGTTGACGTTGTCGAATCAGGATGCCCTGAGTTGGGATACGCTGGGGGAAATCTATTTTTCGTTGAATCAGCCGAAAGAGGCGGAAGACGCGTTTTTGCACGCGCTGGAATCCAATCCGAATCTTTCTTCTGCGTATTTGCATTTGGGACGGTTGTATCTGAATCTCGGCGACCGCGCGGCGGCGAAGGAAAATTTACTCCGCGCGTATGAGACGGCGCGAGATGCCGGCATTGCCGAGGAAGCAAAACGTCTCTTGAATTTGTATTTTCCTCAAAAGGATGGGAACGAATGAAATTGTCTCGATGGTTCCTCTTGCTCGCTCTTCTTTTGACTCTCGGCTGCGAGACAGAGCCGTTTCTCTCGTCCCCTCCTGCGTCGGGCGAGGTGTTGTTTCAGGATGATTTTTCGGTACGCAGCCCCGCGTGGACGCGGATAGCGGACGAGGGCGGGGTGATGGATTATAGCGGGGAGATTTTTCGCATTTTGGTTCGCGCGCCGTATCGGGATTACTGGACGACGCCTTCTTTGAATTTTGGCGATGTGCAGGTGGATGTGGATACTTTGAAATATGCCGGCGCGGACGAAAATCGAATCGGGCTTATCTGCCGGTATGTGGATGGCGAGCATTTTTATTTCTTCGTCATCAGCAGTGATGGCTATTACGGAATCGGGAAAACGGAGGGGGAAAAGCATTTCTGGCTGGGACAGGAAGAAATGCAGCGAAGCGAGGCGATTCATGCGGGAGGGCAAATTAATCATCTCCGCGCGGTGTGCCGAGGGTCCGCGCTGATGTTTTATGTCAATGACTCGCCTGTGGCGCTGGCGACGGATTCTTCTTATCCCCAGGGGGATGTGGGGATGCTTGCAGGGAGTTTCGATGAGGGCGGCGTGGATATTCTCTTCGATAATTTCGTGGTGACGCAGCCTTAAAGCGAAGGAATCCAAAACGGAAGCCATTCTTCTCCTTCTCGTAAGGCAAATTCGATGCCGCTGAGAAGGTCGTGGAGGGGGGCGCTTCGCGTGGGGGCGTGGAATGTGTTTTCGATTTTTCCGTAGATTTCCGCGCGGAAGAGGCTTTTCCACGCGCGGGCTTCATTTTGCGCGTCCGAGCGGAGCGTGGCGAAGACGAAAACTCGTTTTTTGTAGCCTCTGCCGAGGATTCGCCGAAGGGAATGTTGAACTTGGATTTCTTCGTGATGGATGCAAGTTAGGTCATCGAGGAAAAGAAGGATGCTTTGATTTTTTCCGTGCGGGGTCTCCATCCATTCTTCCAGCGCGAGGATGAAATTTCCCGCGTCTCGTTGATAGGCAGGGAAGATGCCGAGACAGTGACGCAGCGCAGCGGCGCGCGTCCATTCTCGAGGGCGGGTTGTGATGATTCCGAATTGCAGCCTTCGCGAGGGATGAAGAAGCGCGGCGGCGTGCGCGGTGACGCGGAGGATGGAGGTTTTTCCCGCGCCTTTATCTCCGATGATGAGGATGCCTCCGGCTTTGACGGCATTCAAACTCAGGAGAATGGGTAAGTCGTCATACGCCGTCCCGAGGAAAAGCGCGTCTTCGGGAAAAGGAGCCAACCTTTCCAGCGTCGTCTGGAGAGATGGAATCTCCGCGGAGGGAATGGAGATGTTTCGAGAGGGACGGGCTTGGTCGAGCAGGAGCGCGAGGTCTTCAGGGGGAAGAAGCATATTATCACCTAATAGAACGTTTGTTCTATTATTGTACCATAGATTCCATGATTGGCAAGATGAGGTATACTAGCGTCTCGGAAATTTTCCGAAGAGACCGACGCGCTCGGGGAAGGGCGCGCACAAAATTTTTTTGAGAGGTTTGTATCTATGCGTATTGCGATTTCAGCAGCCACAGCCGAAGGGCTGGAAAGCCCCATTAGTCCCCATTTTGGACGTTGTCCTTATTACATTATCGTAGATTTGGATGATTCCCGAAAAATCAAGCAGGTGGGCGTTTTGGAGAATCTTCAGGCGACGGGCCATGCCCCGGGAGAGTTACCCTCCTATATCAAACAGGTGGGGGTGGATGTGATGATTTCCGGCGGGATGGGCGTGCGCGCGATTCAATTTTTCCATCAATATGGAATTCAGGTCGCGACCGGCGCAAGTGGAACCGTGAAGGAGAGTTTGGAAAAATTCCTCGCGGGGCAACTTCAGGGAGATGCGCCTTGCGCTGAAAGTAAAGAGCATCAGGGGATTCACGACTGAAGATGGTAGAGACTGAGAAGAAACGCTCTCCTTTTCTCGTTTGGAAAGGAGAGCGTTTTTTGTTCGCTCATTCGTAGCGGAAACGCCACGCGCCAATTGCCAAAAAGAGAATCCCAAAACCGGTCAATATGGCGGCTTCTGGGAAGACGGCGTTCAGTCCTAACCCGCGCACGAGAATATCTTGGAAGCCGCGCATCGCCCATCCGGTGGGGAGGAAGAGGGCGAGGGACTGCATCCACGAGGGGACGATTTCGAGGGGCCACCATGCGCCGCCGAGGGAGGAGAGTATCATCACGACGATTGTGCCGGCGGCATTGGCTTGCGCTGCGGTTTGAACCAATGCCGCGAGCATTAATCCGAGCGAGGCGCTGGCAAACGCATAGGAGAGGAGCATTGCCGCCAGCGCGGAAGGGGAGGTTCCCCACTCTAGGTTCAACGCGAATGCGCCGAAGAGAATCATCACCAGCATTTGAAGCAATGCGCCGAGAAAGATCCCAAGCAATTTTCCGCTGAGCAATGCCGTTTTGCTCAATGGCATTGTGAGCAGGCGGCGCAGTGTCCCCTCCTCACGTTCGACAAGGAGGGTCGCGCCGCCGCCGAAGGTGAAGAAGAGGGCAAACATCACCAGCATCCCCGGGGAGGATTGTTGTCCGCCGGTGGGGACGGTGTTCGTGTTCGTTTTCAGGCGCGTGACCTCTTCCGCGTGAAGGGTGAGAGGGGCATCGGTTTCCCATGCGGATTCGGCTTCCTCGAAGGCGCGTTGTTTGTAGGATTGCGCGGCGTCCTCTTCGATGGGGAGGACTCGTTGCGCGACGCGGAGCGAGATGTCGGCGGCGGCGAGGCTTCCCGAAAATTCTGCGA
Organism: uncultured Anaerolineaceae bacterium; assembly: GCA_964505165.1. Lineage (GTDB taxonomy): Bacteria > Chloroflexota > Anaerolineae > Anaerolineales > Villigracilaceae > CAZDGZ01. The sequence goes on from CAZDGZ010000039.1 coordinate 6,172, forward strand.
GGGAGGCGCGTACTGCTTCCAGAGGGATTTGCGCGCGCATGAGCGACGCGGCATTTTGGAGAAATGTCAATTCAACGGAATCAGATTGAAGGGCGCGCGTTTCGAATCCTTTGGGGAGAATCAACGCGGCGAGACCCTCCTCCTCTTCGACGGCGGCGCGCGCGGCGGATTCGTCCGATTCCACAATATCGAGAAGAGGGTTCGCACGCAGTTTCTCGATGAGACGCGCGCTTAGTTCGCTGTTGTCTTTATCCACAATCCACACCGTATACGACTCGGGAGAATCGGAGGAAACGCCTTGCATCGCCAATCCTAAAACTGCCGTGAAAATCATTGGCATGAGCAGGGAGAAGATGAGGGTCGCGCGCGAGGCGTAAGTAGTGCGGAGATATAATCGCGCAATTTCGAGAGATTTTCGAAACATATACCCTCCCTATCGGACGAATCGGCGGGCGAAGAACACCGCCGAGAGGCTGAAATAAAATAGCGACATGCCTAGCAGGACGCCGAGGGTCGGGAGTATCTCGTTGAACGTCGCGTGGGATAATGCGAGCGAGACGAAGCCGTCGAGCGCCCAGCGGTTGACCGTGATTTTGCTGATGAAGGTGAGCCAGGAGGGAAACGCCATCGTGGGGAGGAAGTTCCCGCCCAGAATGGCGAAGACCAGAGAGACCATCGTCCCGAGGAGACTCGCCTGATTGGTGTCGCGGGCGAAGGCTGCGAGCAGCGCGCCCAAACTGGTCATCGCCGTCACGGTGACGAGGGTCAGCGCTGCCAAGGGGAGGAAATCATCGCTCCAATGGACATGGAAAATCCACGCGGAAACGGCTACGAGGACCGCGAATTGGAGCGTGCCGACGAGGAATGCGCCGCCGATTTTCCCCAGCAAAATTTCGGGCACGGAAAGCGGCGTCGTCATCAGGCGGTGTAATGTGCCTCGTCGTTCTTCTTCCAAAATCGAGCCTGTACTCGCGAAGGCGGCGAAACTCAAGAAGAAAATGGACATACTTGGCACGAAGTAGCCCATCCAGTCTATGTTTTCGGATTTTCCCACTGTTTCGACGACGAGCCGAAGACGTTCGAGGCTGCCTTCGTTTTCGCCAAAGGAGGCGTTTTCTTCTGCGAGAATTTCGTCCAAGTTTTGGAGCGCGGCGTATCCTTCGGGAGAAGGGGATTCGTCCAACGCGGCGAGAAGTTGCTGTACCGCGACTTCATCCCCGATTCGCACGGTGTTGAACGCGTAGACGATTCGGCGGGTGACTTCTCGCAGAATGGCGGAGGAGACACTCGCCGAAGGGTCGCTGTACACTTCGACTTGCGCCGTCTTCGTTTCGGAGGAGCGAAGGGATTCGCTGAATTCGGGAGGAAGATAGAGGACGCCGCGGGCGTCTCCCCTTTCTACCTGTGAAATCGCTTCGCTCTTGGACTTCAGCGTGGTCAGCGCGAAAAGCGGTTTTTGCCCTTCCGAGGTCTCCACTTCGATATCCGCGAGGATGCGGACGAAGGTTTCTCCCAAGTCTCCTTCGTCGAGGTTGACGATGACGACTGGAATCTCGCTGACAGGCGAGGATTCATCTCCGAGATTCCCAAAGGCCGCGCCCATAATCATCGAAATTAGAAGCGGCGCGGCAATCATCAGCAGCAACGCGTTTTTGTCGCTGAAGGCGATTCGCGTATCTTTCAGAGCAATCATCCAACTTTTCATGGCGTTTCTCTTAATCCCGCAATGCGCGTCCGGTCAGGCGGAGGAAAAGGGTTTCGAGGTTGGGTTCTTGAATTTGCAAAGAGAGGATTTTCCCGCCGACTTGATTGAAATATCTCACCACTTCCGCGAGGGTTTGGTTGGCGTTTCGCGCCTGAACGATGAGAATTCCCTCTTCGCCGAATGCCCGTTCGACTTCGGGGAGGCGCTGTAACTCCGCCGCGTAGTCAGCGAGTTTTTCGGCGGGTTCTGCTGTGATGCGGAGGGTATCCAACTCTCCGACTTGGCGGGTCAGCGCGTCCAATGTGCCTTCTGCAATCAATTTTCCATCATCAATGATGCCGATTCTATCGCTGAGTTCTTCGGCTTCTTCCATGTAATGCGTCGTATACAGGACGGTCATTCCCTCGGCGTTGAGGGCTTTGACCGTATCCAGAATACGGCGTCGGCTTTGAGGGTCAATGCCGACGGTTGGCTCATCCATGAAGATAATTTTCGGCTCATGGAGTAGCCCGACGGCGATGTTCAATCGGCGTTTCATTCCGCCGGAGAAGGTATCTACGCGATATTTGGCGCGGTCTTGAAGCCCCGCGATATCCAACGCCGCGTCGACGCGCTGTGCGAGGCGTTTTCCTCGCAGCCCCTGCATTTTTCCCCAAAAAAGGAGATTTTCCCGCGCGGAGATGGTGGGGTAGAGAGCAATTTCTTGCGGGACGACGCCGATGATTTTCTTGACTTGATGCGCATTTTCTCGAATAGAAAACCCGTCCAGAAACGCGTCTCCGCTGGTTGGGGTGAGAAGCCCGGTGAGCATGGAAATTGTGGTTGTTTTCCCCGCGCCGTTCGGACCGAGGAGACTGTAAATTTCCCCCGCGGCAATTTCGAAAGAGACTCCGCGTACGGCTTCGACATCGCCGAAATTTTTGGAAAGGTTTTGCGCTTTTAGTATCATCTTGTGTTCTCCTTGCAAAGAAACATCCGATGTATTTTATTGTAGCATCGAAGGAGTGGAAGAAAATCACCCCAAGAGGGGGCGCGCGTTTATCGAAGATAGCGCAGGGCGTAGAGTCCGATTCCTGCGAAAAAGAAGAGATAACTTATTCCGTAAAATTTCCATGCAAACGAGGATGCCCGCTCGCCTTTGTCGCGTGTGTAGACGATGAGGAGCATTCCCGCGAGAGAAACGGTCAGGAGTTTTCTCGCCGAAAAAAAGAGAGCGGCTCTTTCATGGTCATCTTCGGAGATATTGGAGAGAGGGCATCGAGCGGGCGTTTTTGGGACGCGTTTATGCCTTCATCACAAGTAATTGCACGCCCGAAACCTGCCGAAATGCCGCGCCTTGTGCAATGGTTCGGAAGGCGGCGTGTTTATCGGTGATGCGCGTGCCGGCGATGTATGTGACACCATACTCGAAGAGTATTGGGGAGAAAGGCGCGGTGGGTCCTAATACCATCACCTCGCTAGAGGGGGAACACAGGGATAGCAGGTCGTCCATCGTCCCGTTGAGAAACGCGCTCGCGGTGATGGCGACGACATCCGCTTGTGGGATAAGCGCAGGGGCGGCGTCGGCGGGAAAATCGTCTTCGATGGGGACTTGTTCCAGCACTTGCAATGTGCCGACGGCTTTTCGCAGCATCGGGACGAAGGGGAAATGCCCGACGAGCACCACGCGTTTTTCTTTTCCGAGTTCGGCGAGGATATCTAGCGCGTTTGCTTCCGTGACTTTGGATTCGTCCAGCGGAATGAGCGAATTCAACGCCGCCATCCCCGCGCTGACTTCCAGGGAATTCTGCGAAAGCGCGTACTCCGCGAGTTCGCGCGCCGATTTCTCATCGAGCGCGCCGGCGTCTTTGAGTGTAATTTCGCCATGCACGGAGGAACAGCCCATCGTGGCGGCCATTCCGCATCGGCGGCTGCATACCGAAGTCCAGTGAACGCCCAAGAGGATATCGCGGATGGGCGCGTCTCCTTGGAGGGAGGAGAGAAGGTCTTGGAGGAGGGTCATAGAAAATCCTTCAGAGATTAAGTAGGATGACTTTCTGTCCGCGAATCTGCGCGACTTCCAATTTTGTGCCGTAGGTTTCGCTCAGGTTTTCTGCGTTGAAGATTTCGTCCAGCGCGCCATGATGGAGAACGCATCCATTTCGCATCAAGATGAGATTGTCGGCAATCGCAGCGGCGGATTCAGGGTCGTGGGTGGTGTAGAGGACGGTCAGGTTTTCATCGGCGAGGGAGCGCATGATTTCGAGAACGCGTTTCTTGTTGGCGATATCAAGGTGCGAGGTTGGCTCGTCGAATAGGAGAATTTTCGGGGCTTGCGCCAATGTTCGCGCGATGAGCGCGAGTTGGTGTTCGCCGCCGCTCAACATCGTCACATGACGGTTTGCGAGGGAATCCAATCCGAGGTTGTGAAGCGCGGTAAACGCGGCTTCGATGTCTTTTTCTTTCGGGACGGCAAGAAAGCCCAAATGCGGTGTTCGCCCAAGAAGGATGTATTCGATGATGCGATAGTCGAATGGGACATGCTCTCGCTGTGGAACCAGTCCTATGGTTCGGCTTAACTCTCGGCGGGAATAGGTTTGGAGCGGTTTTCCATGCAGCAGGATTTCCCCTCCCTTTGGGAGGAATCTGCCGAGGAGGAGATATAGCAGCGTGGATTTTCCCGCGCCGTTTGGCCCGAGGACGGCATTGACTGTCCCGGAGAAGATGTCGAACGAGACGGAATCGAGCGCGTCGTTTTCCGAATCGGGATAGGCGAAGAAGACGTTTTTCAGCGAGAGGATGGGTTCGTCGTTCATCATTTGACTCCCAGCCGCTGGGTCGTCATCAGGAAAGCGAAAATCATCGCGCCGAGCAGGGAGGTGAGAATGCCAAGCGGAATTTCTCCCGCGAGGAGGGAGCGGGCGAGAGTATCGCAGAAGAGTGTGAAGAGTCCGCCCATCATCATCGCGGCGGGGAGCGCATGCTGAGTGTTCGCCGTGAAGAAGCGGCGCGCGAGGTGCGGGACAATCAGCCCGACCCAGCCGACCATCCCCGCGACGGAGATGACCGACGCCGCCGCGAGAACTGAGAGAACGAGGAGCGCGGTGCGTTCCCGCGCGGGGGCCGTGCCTAGCGAAAACGCGATTTCTTCCGAAAGCGAAAGGACGTTCAGCCGCCACCGCGCCAGATACAACGCGAGGAGCGAAGGGAGTACGACCGGGAGAATCGTCAGGAAACTTTGCCAATTTGTTCCCCACAATCCTCCGAGAAGCCAGAACGTGATTTCCGGCAGTTGCGTGAGCGGGTCTGCGAGGTATTTCAGCAGCCCCACGCCGGAAGCAAATAGGGCAGATACCGCGATACCTGCCAGAACCATACGCAGCACCCATCCCCCGTAGCGGAGGTGGCTTGCGAGGACGTAAGAGAAAAACAATCCCATCAATGCAAAGAGCGCCGCGCTGAGTTGAATCCAAAGCGGCGATGCGTCGAGGGCAAGAATCGCCAGCGCCGCGCCGAATGCCGCTCCCTGTGAAACGCCCAAAAAGCCCGGTTCAACCAGCGGGTTTCGGAAGAGCATTTGCATGACCATGCCGCTTGCTGAAAGCGCCGCTCCTAGCAAGAACGCCGTCAATACTCGCGGCATGCGGAGATTGAAGAAGAGCCGCGCTCCCAGCGTATTTTCCGCGTGCGAGGCGAGGAGCGAGGCGGGGGAGATGGGGTAGCGTCCGATGAATAGGGACGCTCCTAATCCCAGCAAAGAAGCCAGGAGTAGGAGCGTAAATGCTCGAACGAATTTCGTGCGGGAAACCACGAATCTCCTTATTAGGGGAGCGGCGTCAATGCCGTCAGCGGGAGGATGTTATCGCTGATGGACGCGTCGCTCAATCCATAGAGAGTCCGATAGAAGTCGTAGACCTCGCCTTCGATGTCCAAGTCGGCGAAAAGTTCCGGGTGCATCTGTTTCGCCATCCAGGAGACGCAGAGAATCCAGCGCGGGTCGGGTTGATCCCAGGCGTAGAAATCTTTGGGGACGGCGAAAATCTGGTCGTTTTGAACCGCTTTCAATCCTTGCGTAAGAGGATTCTCGCGCATTTGTCGAATGGCTTCGTTGGTGTCGCCGAAGTAATCCACGATGAAGATTTTATCGGGATCCCAGACTGCGACTTGTTCCAGCCCGATGACCGTCCATCGAGAGCCGAGTTCCGCATCGAGCCAGACGGGCGCGCCGCCAGCCATCTGAAGCATGGTGGTTTGCATCCATTCCGCCGGAGGCACTTTATAGGAAATTTCTCCGCCTTTGGTGGAATATTGAAGGAAGAGAACGGAGGGTTTCTCGTCTTCGTTCAAATCTTTGACCGCGTTCTCGATGCGTTCCATGTGCGTCTGATAATACGCAATGATTTCCTGTGCCCGCGCTTCGTTTTGGAAGAGGACGCCGAAATGCTCGATGTCTTTGAAGAATTCTTCGGGCGTTTCGGAACTGATATAAAGAACCGGCACGCCGAGGCTTTCGACTGCCTCGCCCAGTTTTTTCGCCATCGAATCTTTGATGAGAATCAAATCGGGATTCACAGCGGCAATTTGTTCGGGACCGGCGCTTCCTTCGAGCGAAAGTTTTTCTTCCGCGTTGGGGTCGAGGAGGTAGAGAAAATCGTTTCCCTGCCCGGATTTGGCAATTGCCACGACTTTATCCGCCGCTTCGGGGAAGAGGTAGGCTTCGTCTACGAGCATCAGATTCGCGAAGCCGACGATGGCGATTCGGCTGGGGGGCTGTTCCAGTGTGACGGTGCGTCCGAGCGCGTCTTCGATGACGATGGGAGCGGGAGGCTCTTCCGTTTCTACGACGGGCGCTTCTGTCGCCGCCGGTTCAGTGGCGGGCGCGGCGGTTTCCGCCGCGGGAATTTCCGTTTTCACAGGCGCGGAAGTTGAAGGCGCACACGCGGCGAGGAGTGCCGCGACAAGGAGTAAGGGGAGGAGGGTTCGGAGTACATTTTTCATAGAGATACCTCGTTTTGTAGGATATGGAATAATGTTTGAGGGAGTTCATCGCGATTGTGTTCTGTCAGAATCATCTCTTGACCTTGCAACGGGGAGAATCTTTGTCTCAAAATTGCCAGCAGCGACGGGCGGATGGTGATGATTGCGAGGCGGTACGTTGCTCGTTTGACGGCATCTAACGCGTGGACGAGTCCGCGATGATATATCAATTCGAGGGGACCAATTTCGTCCACGAAGAGGATATCGCAGGCGGGGAGGGAATCGAGGAGGGCATTGCCCCATTGAATCGTGTCCTCGTCCATCTTCCAGTAGCCGATGTCGGGACTCTCGTTTGCGGCAGCGCGGCGCGCGAAGGGGCGGATTTCACCCGTCTCCATATTCTGGAGGAGAATCGCCGTTTTTTCTCCCTCTGTGTAAGAGGGCAGGGATAAGATTCCTGCGGTTTTGAATCCGGCGCGTTGGGCGAGGTCATACGTCCGTGTGCAAGCCATCGTTTTTCCTAGGCCGGAAGGCGCGGAAAGTAAGACGAGAGTCATGAAGTCCTTTCTTCGCAAACGGCGTAAAAAAACCGTCTCCCTATCGCGTGAAGGCGGAGGAAAACGCCGCGATGAATTTTTCAAACTTCGCTATTCTACCGCAAAATCAGAGGGTTTTTCTCGCGAAGAAAGGTGAGAAATCGCTGCCAGTCTTTTTCTCGACGAAAGAATCGGTGCGGGAAAATAAGAAGCATTCCCCCTTTGGCAACGAGCGCGACGAAATCGCGTTGGATGCGCGCGCGCCGGATCTCCTCCCACGCGTAGCGTTTTTCGCCCGCGTCGAATTGGTAGCGGATGTCTTTTTCCGTGATAACGCCTCGCAGCGGACGCTGGAGCGCGGGGTTTTTCCACAGTTTCCGCGCGGCGAAGTACGAGGGAAGGTAAGATTGGAGAAGTACCGCGCCGGTGAGTACCATCAAAGCGATTTCGGCGAGATTCTCTTTCCAGTCTCCTCCGGCGAAGAGATTCCGCGCCGTCAGGAAGGTTGTTGCGGCAAATCCCAGCGCGGCGAAGAGGTTGAGCGCGCGGGCGTTCCCGGATTGGTTGGAAACGCGGACCGCCTCGTAGAAAAGTTTTTTGTCGTATCGTCCGTTGAATTTCAGATTCATGTCTTTTTTCGATAAAGAGCGATTCGCTCCTCTGCTAATTTGATATAGTCTGCATCAATATCATACCCGATGTAATATCGCTGCGATTTCAGCGCGGCGATAGCGGTGGACCCGCTTCCCATGAAAGGGTCTAAAATGACATCGTTTTTGAAGGTGTAGAGTTGAATCAGCCGATAAGGGAGTTCGATTGGGAAGGGCGCGGGGTGTCCGACTTTTTTTGCGGATTCGGTGTTCATCGTCCACACGGATTTCGTCCACTCCATGAATTCTTCTCGCTCGATGGTGTCTTCCTCGTCCGAGGATTTCGACCGTTTGAAGGACCCTTTCGAAAAGACCAGAATATACTCGTGGACATCGCGCAGCACCGGATTCGACGCGGATTTCCAACTTCCCCAAGCCATTGAAATTCCTGCGCCCGCGCCTTTGTTCCAGATGATTTCGCCTCGCATCAGAAATCCGATGTCCGTCATCATCCTGGAGATGTAATCGGAGAGGGGGATGTAAGGTTTTCTCCCGAGGTTTGCCACGTTGATGCAGGCGCGCCCTCCATTTACCAATACGCGATAAGTCTCCGAAAATACCTGATACAACAACGCGAGGTATTCTTCTAACGACAAATCGGCGTCATATTCTTTGGATACATTGTATGGGGGCGAGGTCACCATGAGATGAACCGAATTGTCGGGAATCTCCTCCATTTTTTCGGAACTTCCCAGGAGAATGCGGTTTTTCAAGGATTCTGGAAATTCGTTGTCGGGCCCTATCTCCCGGGTTTCTTTGGGGAGGCTCAATTCAGAATAGAGACGGGAGTTGTAATACGAGGAGGAATCGTGCCCGATTCTTGCGCTCGTCCCGAAACGGCTGGTTTTCGTTCTTTTTGCCATGTTTGTTCCTGTGTACGGGCACTCGACTTTTGTCCCGTTTTCTTCTGTCTCTTAAAACCCTTTTTCGGTGTACTCTCCCCAGACGCCGCGGAGCGTATCGGCGAT
>CAZDGZ010000040.1:0-14949 GCA_964505165.1 uncultured Anaerolineaceae bacterium
CTCTCACCTTCTCGTCGAGGAATTGGCGGAACTTTATAAAGGCGACAGCAAACGCGGCAAATTGTCCATTGCGACCGTCACCACCGGCGAAGCGGCGGAGTTCTCCCGCTATGCGATGCTCAACTTCAGTTGGTATGATGTCCGTCGTAAACAGATGCGCGTCAAACAAGCAGCACGCGGCGGCGCAGGTCGCGTCTTCCGGGACAAGAAAATCAAAGGCGTCGTCGTCCGATACAGCAACCTTCGCGGCGACAGCAACAACCCCGCCGACATGTCCCTCATCCGAAAAGCAGGGTCGCGCATCAACCGCGAAATTTCCGAGAACGATGACAGCCAGAACCAGATGCGAAAAATCGGGACGCCGTACCTCGTCGAAATCATGGATCATTTCGACCTCCTCCCCACGCATAACTTCCGCTACGGCTCTCATCCCGACGCCCACAAAATCGATTCCACCGTCTGGAAAAACATGTTCACCCAAGGACTCCCCGACGGCTGCTGGGCAGGCTGCACCCTCTCCTGCTCGCACGGCGTAGACCAATTCCTTCTGCAAACGGGACCCTTCAAAGGGCAGCCCGTCCTCGTAGATGGACCGGAATACGAAACCGCCGCCGGATTCGGAGCGAACATCGGTACATTCGACCCGCTCGCCGTCCTCGAAATCAACTTCTACTGCGATACCTACGGCGTGGACACCATCACCTTTGCCGATTCCGTCGCGTTCTGCATGGAATGTTATCAATACGGAATTCTGAACAAAGAACGCACAGGCGGATTGGATCTCACTTGGGGGAACACCGAAGCCGTCCTGGAAATTCTGCACCAAATGGCACGCGGCGAAGGATTTGGGAAAATCGTGGGACAGGGCACGCGCTTCATGAAAAAATACTTTGCGGAAGAATACGGCGCAGATGCTCAATTCCTGCACGACATCGCGATGGAAAACAAAGGGATGGAAGTCTCCGAATACGTCACCAAAGAATCCCTCGCGCAGCAAGGCGGCTACGGGCTGACCCTCAAAGGAGCGCAGCACGACGAAGCCTGGCTTATCTTCATGGATCAGGTGAACAATCAACTCCCCACCTTCGAAGACAAAGCCGAAGCGCTGCATTACTTCCCCATGTGGCGAACATGGTTCAGTTTGCACGGGCTGTGCAAACTCCCCTGGAATGACATCCTCCCCACCGACAACGACAAAACCGATGAGCCTCACAAAGTACCGGAGCATGTAGAAAACTACACCTGGCTCTACGAAGGCGTCACCGGCAAGAAAGTAACCGCGCACGACCTCCTCCTCCAATCGGAGAGAGTCTACAACTTCCAGCGCGTGTTCTCGCTCCGCCTCGGCTTCGGGACGCGCGAACACGACTATATGCCCTACCGCGCAATGGGTCCCGTCACCACCGATGAATACGAATCCCGCGCGGAACGATACGACAAGCAACTCAAGGAACTCGTCGGCATAGACCCCGAAGGGATGACGACGGAAGAAAAGGTTGCGGCGCTACGAAAATACCGCGAAGCGCAATATGAAGAAATGATGGAAGCGGCATACAAGCGACGCGGCTGGACAAACGACGGAATCCCGACCCTCGAGAAACTCCACGAATTGGGCATTGACCTCCCCGAGGTCGTGGAAGTCGTCAAGCGGGCGCTGAAAAAATAACTCCCGCGGATAAATCTACACAAAAGAGGGAGGCTGCGTTACACAGCCTCCCTCTTCGTATTTCAATCGGGATATTTCAGCAACGCGCCGCCGGCGCGCGTTCAATCTGGATACACCTTCCAGCCAATCGCGTCGGCGTCCATCGAATCGAGCGCGTCCTGCGGCAAATCAATCAGCAGGGCCGTCGCCTCCGCGAGCAGCATCCCTGATTCGTCGTAAATGCCCGCCCATCCACGCGCGAGGCGGCGACGGCTTTCGATTGCCTTGCCAACGATTTTGAGGGGCTTTCCTACCGGCACATTTTGGCGGTATTTGATTTCCAGTTTCGCGGTATACATCAACCGCGCGTTTTCCGGGTCTCCCATCAACGCGCGCCCGCTGGTTTCATCCAAAATCGTCGCGACGATGCCGCCATGCAAAATTCCGGGGTATCCCTGAAAATGGTCGGGAGCAGTATAAGTCGCCTCGACAACCCCGGGTTCCGTTTCGTAAAAGTGGATTTTCAGCCCTGCCGGGTTTTCAAGCCCGCAGACAAAGCACATTTTCGAGCCGGGTTGTTTTCTGGGAAAATCTTCCGATGCCATCTGCACGCCTTCTAACCCGCGAGGTTATTCCGCGAAGGTATCTATCAGCAATTTGAAGTCGCCGCCGACAGGATAAAGAATCGGGGAGGTCGCGCCGCGGTCCAGATATTCCTGAACTTTCGCGCGGGCTTCTTCCGGCGTCCCGGACGCGGTAATCCGCAAGACCAATTCGTCCGGCACGAGATGCTTCGCCTTGTTGATTTGTTCTTTCGTGGCAGGCCATCCCAAAATAGATTGAATCTCATGCACCACTTCATCGGAGACGCCGCTGGCTTTGGCGATATGCGGCTGCTGCGCCAGATATTGACAGAGCAGCATCTTCGTCGTGTCAATCGCTTTGTCGTGGTCGTAATCTACCGAGCAAACAATGAGTTGCGGACGGTCTAGGTCGTAGACGGTTCGTCCGGCTTTCCGCGCGCCTTTGTCCAACAATTCCATCGCTTGGTCGTTGTATTCCGGCGGGACGCAATAATTCAGCACCGCGCCATCGGCGATTTCGCCGGTGAGTTGCATCATCTTGGGACCTGTCGCGCCAATCATAATCGGGACGTTTCGCGGTTCTCGGCGTCCATGCACAACATCCAATTCGATGTTGTTGACGTGAATGAATTCGCCGTCGAAGGTAACACGTTCCAAATTCAACAATTTCCGCAAGACGAGGACAGTCTCACGCATCGCGGTCAGGGGTTTTCGGCGATGAATGCCCACGTTTCGGGCGAGGGGATCCCACCACGCGCCCAAACCGCAAATGATGCGATTCGGCGCGAGGTCGTCGAGGGTAAGAAAGGTCGCGGCGAGAAGTCCAATGTTCCGCGTCCAATTGTTGATGACGCCGGAGCCGACCTTAATGTTTTTCGTCACTGCCGCGTACGCCGCCATCGGGACAATGGCATCGCGAACCAGGCGCGATTCCGCTTGCCAAACGGCTTCGAAGCCGCGTTCTTCCGCATAGCGGACGTAGTCCAAACCGTCTCGCAAATCGTGAGAATCTTGTAAATAAAGGGCTGCGCGTTTCATCCTATTTTCTCCTGTACGATAGATGGAATTTTCTCTTTCAAGAGAGTCAAATCTTCGGGCAAATCCAAATCCAGCGCGAGGGAATCGAATTGAACAATTTCGAGCCGCGCCCCCGCCTGCCGCGCGCGTTTGCAATGCCGTTTGAAAGAATGAGGACCGTAATCGTATTCTATCAATCCGGCAGGCGCAATGAGAAGCGCGTTCGTCCCATCGCCGCGACGATCCGGGGCGATGACTACTACGGGAGGTTCTTTCGCTCGCCGAATCATCTCTTGCAAATCGCGCGAGTTGAGCATCGGCAAATCGGCAGGGAGAATCAGCACACCGTGAATTTTGTACACCTGCGCCACAACCGTCGCCCGCGTCAGGGCTTTGTTCAGTTGCGGAGACCCTTCTTCCTGCACGGTACGCGCGCCATATTCCCGCGCAATCGCCAACGCCGCAGGATCCCGGCTGACGACCAGCGCCTGCTCGATTTCTTCCATTTCTCCCAAAACGGATAGGGTATTTTCCAACAAATAGCGGTTGAGTTCCGCGCGTTCTTCTTCGCTCAAGACCCCCGCTAGGCGAGATTTTCCGCGCCGCAAGGGTTTTACAGGGACAATTGCCCAAATGGTCATTCGTTGCTCTCTTGTATCAGAATTTTCGCAAAGTGTAACATATCTTTTGCCAATTCCTTTCTGTCTTCGCGCGAGCGCATCACCGTATTGACGACGAGAGTCTTCATCCCCAACGCGCGGACAGCCTCTTCTTCCGAGGCATCCTGCACATCGAGGACGAAACCCGAAAGGAAGCCGCGATAGTGACGCGCGACCGCCTGTGCAGAGGGATGGATGCCCAATTCCGCATACATCTTCGCGGCGGGGCCCTTCAGCGCTTTTCCTCCGATGATGGGGGAAACCGCGAGAACCGGAATCGGCGTCCCGTCGGCTTTTTGGGGAAAGGGCGGAAGGGAGAGGGTGTTCAAAATCGGGTCAATGCTCACCCAAGGATTCGAAGGGCAGAATATCACCGCGTCGGCATTGCGGAGCGCGTCGAGTGCGCCGGGCGCGGGACGAGCGCGTGACGCGCCCTCGAAGCGGAATCCCCTCACCGGAGGTTCACAACGCTGATGGACAAAATACTCCTGAAACGGAAGTTCTCCCGACGAGGTGAGAACTTTCGTCCGCACAGGGTCATCGCTCATCGGAATCACGCGGGGACCCACGCCCCATCTGCGGCAGAATTCCGCTGTAATGGCAGAAAGACTCTCGCCGGCGCGGAGTCGGCGCGTCCGTTCCAGATGAGTCCCCAAATCCTTGTCGCCGAGGGCAAACCACTCCGGGCCGCCTAACGCGGCTGCCGAGCGGAGCGCGCGGAAGGTCTCATCCTTCAAGCCCCATCCCGTTTCAGGATTTGCCATCCCCGCGAGGGTATAGCAGACGGTATCCACATCCGGCGAAATCGCAAGTCCGTAATGCTCGAAATCGTCGCCGGTATTGACGATAATCGTCAACGATTCCGGCGGGAGAATTTGAGCGAGGCCGTCCGCCAATTTCGCGCCGCCGACCCCGCCCGCAAATGCGACAATCTTCATGTGCGCTCCTATCGAAAGAGAATGCAAAAAAGGTTTTGCGCGCAAAATCCGTAGCGAAGCAAAATCCACAGCCCGAAACACACCGCCGCCGCGCTCAAAACGCCCCATTGAAGGTTATGCAGCATCTGCCATCGGCTTCGCTCGAATCCTTCCGGGCGCGGGTTCAACAAGAAACGCGGGAAGCCCAGCGCACGCAAAATTCGCGCGGGGAAAGGGTTGTAGGGCGCAAGAAGCAAAGTCCCGCGTAGCAGCCCAATCGCCATGAAGAAAAACGCGCTTCCCAACGCGAGCGCGCCGAGCATCGCGGCGAGGTATCTCGCGGCAAAACGCTTCAATTCTGCACGCTGCGCCTCGGTTGGCGAGGCAAAACGCCACAGATTCCGAAAAGCATCGAAAATTTCTCGCAGCATCAGCGCCACACCGTCACATCCTCGACAGGGATTCTCGAGGGAAGGGAGGGCGATTCATCAGGGAAGCCCAAGAAAAGCATCCCCTGCGAAACCCAAGAAGGAGGAAGATTCAGCGCGCGCCGCGCCGCGTTCGGGGCATAGAGAGGCCAGCACACCCACACGCCGCCCAACCCTTCCGCATGCGCCGCGAGGAGAAGTTGCAGTCCAACAATCGCCACCGACTGCACGCTCATGTGGATTTCCTCCGATTCGCGCGTGCGGAGGGCTGATTCCTCGCGGGCAAGGAGAATCACCACCGGAGCCTCTTCCAGCCGCCGCAAGGAACGGGAAACCCGCGCCTCGATAGCGGATTCCGGTTCCCCGGCTGCGCGCATATCGGCGCGCATCTTCTCCGTCAGCGCGTAGCCCAGCCGCGCCTTCGCCGCCTCGGTACGGACGACGGCAAAACGCCAAGGCTGGAGGTTATGAGCAGAGGGCGCGTAGCGCGCAGTTTCCAAGATGCGGCGAAGCATCTCCTCCGGCACGAGATCCGCCTTGAAACGTCGGATAGAGCGGCGCGAGCGCAAAAACGCGTGCATTTTCGCGGCATCATCCATCAGCGAAACAAATCCTTTTCTTTCGGTCGTAAGATATCCTGCAAACGTCCCTCCGCGAGAGGATAGGGAAATCCGCGCACATGGACGACCGGCGTTCCCTCTGCCGCCTGTCCCATCATCAAACTGGCAGCCGCCGCGAGTTCATCCGCCGCGCCCAGCACAGTGACGCGCAACTCGTAGCCGAACAAATCCGCCCAGCCGCGTTCATCAATGAGGGCGGGCACGCCGCTAATCCCGATGGTCGTGCCCACAGTCCCCTCCCGCCACGCGCGCCCATGCGAATCGATGATGAGAACGCCCAGCCGCGCGCCGCTTGCTTCTTCCAGCGCGCGGCGAATCGTATCGGCAGATTTATCGGGATTTTCCGGCAAGAGGAGATAGGTCTCCTCTCCCCCAACGTTGGAATGGTCAATCCCCGCGTTCGCGCAGACAAATCCGAGACGGTGTTCCACGATAACCAATCCGGGGCGAACGCGTAACACCTCGCGGCTCTCGCGTAAAATCAACTCGCATAAACGCGTATCTTTTTCGCTTCGAGCGGCGAGTTCGCGCGCGGCAGCAGAGGGGAGTACCTCGCTCAAATGTACAAGGCGTCCTTCCGCTTTACTGACGATTTTTTGCGCGAGGACGAGAATATCCCCGTCCTTCAAAGAAAGAGACGCACGCGCGCACCCCCGCAGAATGTGCGCCGCCAAATCATCTCCCTCTCGGACGAGGGGGAAATCCGGCAACGCGGTAAGAAGAAGCGATTTTCCGCTCATCTATTCCCGCGAAACGCCGGTGAGCCGAATCCCCGCCGCATGCGTTTTCTGCTGTTTGTTGATATAGATTAGGACACTCGTCATCCCCTCGACGACCATCGAATTTTCGATAGGGCCTGCATCCCAGCCGCGTAAACCGGCGGCTTCGACGAGTTCAATCACTTTCAAGCGATTTTTCTTTCCTTTTCCTGTGACCAGCACATCGCAATCTATCTCGCCGCCCTCCCAAAGCAACTCGTGGGAGATATTCTGAAAAGCGTCCACAACCGCGACCTCCTCCCCGAGGAGTTCTTGCGCTTCTTGCGCCGCGCTGCCTGCGGGAGGCATCTGCGCTTTCGTCACCTTCGGCGGGACGAGGGGGACGGTCACATCCACGAGGATTTTGCCGCGCAGCGCGTCTTTCACCGATTCGAGAGTCGGACGGTGCGCGGCATACGGCACAGTCAGGACGACGATTTCGGCTTCCGCCGCCGCATCGGGATTCGTCTTGCCGCGTACGGAGGCATCCGAATCCAGCCGCGCGCGAACTTCCTCCGCAGCGGATTCTGCCTTCTCCAGTTTTCGAGAGCCAATAATGACTTCGTATCCGGCTTTCGCCCAACGATAGGCTAAGCCTTTCCCCTCTTTTCCGGTTCCCCCAAGAACAGCGATGACCGGTTTGGATTCCTGAATATCCGACATGATAAAGAAAAACTCCTTTACTGCAAATTTTCGCGCGCGGGGGCGCGCGTTGTTTTCACTTTCAGTCTTGCTCCCAAACCCGCTTCCACACGCGCCGCGCGATATCCCTCGCGCGCGCGGCGATATCTGCCTCGTCCAGCGTCAACAGACGACGGTCCCGCATCAAAATTTTTCCGTGAACCATCGTCATCGTGACCATACTCTCTTGGAAGCCAAAGAGGATATGCCAGGGGAGATTCTCCGGCGTCAGCGGAGTGAAGGGATGATAGTCCACGAGGATAATATCTGCAACGGCGCCGGGGACAAGGTTTCCGATAGGGCGTTCCGGGAAATACGTCTGCGCCAACGCCGCGTTGTGGTACATCGCCATTTTTGCCACATCCGCGCCGTTCATGCGACGCGGGTCACAGTGAGCGGCTTTTTGGAAGAAATATGCCGCCTTCCACTCCGCCCAAGGAGTGTTGGAAAATCCGTCATTGCCGAGACAAACCCGAACGCCCGCGCGCAGCATCGATTCGACCGGCGCAGCGCCAACGGCATTATTCATATTCGAACGCGGTTGATGGGTGACGAAGGTTTTCGTATCCGCGAGGATCTGCGTTTCCCTCGAGTCCACATGAACAGCATGCGCGAGGATGGTACGTTCTCCGAGGATGCCATGCGCGTGAAGACGCTCCACCGCGCGCAAACCGGTTTTTTCCAGCGAATCCCATTCGTCCTCGATAGATTCCGCCGCGTGGATGTGAAAGCCCGCAAACGCGGAGACATCGTCCAGCGCCTCGCGGCAATAATCGAGAGTCGAATCGGACAAGGTAAGCGGCGCGTGAAGCCCGAATGCCCCTCGAAGAAGCGCATCATGCCGCGACGCCCGAATGAAGCGAAGATTCTCCTCCACCGCCGCGCGCATTTTCTCTTCTCCGTATCGGTCTGTAACTTCGTAACTCAGCACCGCGCGCAACCCCGCCTCGCGAACCGCCTCGGCGAGAATATCCAGCGAACCCTCCAGCGCATTCGGCGACGCGTGATGGTCGAAGAGGGTGGTCGCGCCATGCTTGATGGCATCCGCCAAACAAACCAATGCGGAATAGCGTACCGCCTCTTCGTCCAATGCAGAATCGAGTTTCCACCACAGTTTTTCGAGAATTTCTGGAAAATCCCGCGCAGGCTTGCCGGGAATCGCCATGCCACGCGCAAACGCGCCGTAGAAATGCGTATGCGCGATGATACCGCCGGGCATTGCATACTGCCCGCGCGCGTCGAGGCGCTCTTCCTCCGGGTAGCGCGATTCCATGTCTTCGCTAGGCGCGATGTCGAGAATCACACCATCCCGAACGAGAATCGCATAATCGTCCAAAATGCGGTTTTGGGCTTCCCAAGTAATCAAATTTGCATGAAGAATCAACATGAAAAACGCTCCTTTGGCAGAAAAATCCGAAGCGAGACCGCTTCGGATTTCAGGCTTTCGGCGCGGGAGAGAAATCAGCCGCCGACGCCAAACGCCACCGGATTGGGGAGGGAAACGCCGCTCGCGGCAATTTCCCACAAAGTCAAAAAGACGGCTTCCCGTTGACGCACATCGCCGCGTTCCATCGCATCATAGAGCGCACCGACAACGCCCTCACTCGGCATCTGCCGTAAATACGGTAGCGCCGCAAAAGCCTCGTCGTTTTCGCTCTTCAACGCGGAAAGGAGAATATCCGTCGCAGGGGAGCCGGGGGCAATACCCATGCCCTGTTTTCCGGCAAATTCCAAAAGCCAGGGAGATTCGGAGGGAGGCGGAAGCGGACGCGGCACGGAAGGATTGAGTTGAGAACGCCGCTCTAAAATTCCTGCCGCCGCGTTACGCACCAGCCACTCTGCATCTTCGACTTGAATCTTCTCCAGCAATTCATCCGCCCAGGGTTCGCCGACACGCGCCAGCCCAAAGACCGCCGCATGGCGCACCATCACATCGTCCATCGTGATGGCATCTCGAAGCATTGCCCACCCCTCGGAGGGATGATTCGCCAGCGATTCCGCTGCCGCGCGTCGCAGCATCTCATTTCCCTGCAAAAGCGCGGTCGCGACTGCTTCCAACGCGGGCATCGTACCGATATTGACCAGCGCAAGACATGCCGCGCGCCACACAAAGGGATTGCTTATCTGGAACGAGGCTGCCAGCAAATCTACGGCTTTCGCGTCCCGCAGAAGACCGCTCCCCAACGCCGCTAACTGCACCTGATACGACGAGGACACACCCAAAAATTGACGGAAAAGCGCCGCGCGTCCCTTGTCGTTGCTCAGAGCAATTTCCGTCAAAACCATCGCGCGAAAACGCAGCGTGCGCTTGTCGTCTTGCAGCATCTTCGCAAGGCGCATCATCACTTTGCCCCGCCACGAGGCATCGAGAGGAGCATCTCGCAGCAAACGGGCAGCCGTGAGAAGATTTCGCTCGACCAACGGGTCAGGCATTTCGAGAAGAGAGTCCACCAGCGAGGCGGCCTCGCCTTCCGAGGCGAGATACCGCATCGCGAGGGTACGTCCGCTCCACGCCGGTTGTTCGAGAAGTTTATCGTCCGCCTGATAGCCGGAAAGCGCGCGTCCCGCCAAAAGCCCGGCAAAGACCTCGTGGACGAATCGCATTCGGTTGCGGCGGTGAGTCGTCAGCAAGCCGCTCGCTGCCATTTTCGAGAGGATACTCCGCGTCGGCGCGGGACCGCCCGTCTTCTTCCGCTCGTCGGCGTCCTCGTCTTCGGGAGGTTTCTCTTCCGGCGGCTCGAAGGATTTTACCCACGCGCGGGCAGCCCGCGAGTCGAAAATCGGCTGTTCGGTCAAGAGAACCTGCATCGCGAGCATTTCCGAAGCGGCAACGGGAAGGTCTTGCGGAGAAATCCTGCGGAGATGAGTTTCGAGGGCATCCACCGAGGAACCGCCGCGCAAATCTCCCGCGTAGGCTCCCCAAGTCTTCAGCGTTATCTCAAGAGGGGTTTGACCCATCGTATCTGCCATGAGCCACGCGTTGAGGAGGAGAGAATCCACCGGAACGATTTCCGTTTGCGCCCATGCTTCCACGAGGACGAATTCCTCCCAAAGCGACGCCCAACGGCGGAGAAAGGCTTCTTTCTGCGAATCGTTCCAACCGGCAAGGGTGAGCACGGAAAATCCCGCGCGGAAGAGTCCGTCCAGATATTCCGGCGATGCCGTCGTGACCATGTGGATATTCGGATAGGTCTGACGCAAACGGGATAAATACGCCACCGCCGAGTCCATCTCTTTCGGAGGGAGTTCGTCCAGCCCATCCAGAAGGAAAAGGGCGCGGCCGGAGTGAAACGCGGTCCGGACGAAAGCAGGGACGCGCGCGGATCCCAACATGCCCGCGTGTTCCGCGACCTCCTCGATGACAGGAGCAAGAATATCCTCCTCCTCCTCCGAGGGGAAGGTCATATCCGCGACATGCAACAAGAAGGGGATGGATTGCTGCAACGCGCCCAACTCCGGCGAGCGATTTGCCGCCAGCGTCGCCAAATATGCCAGCGCGACCGTTCGTCCGCTTCCCGGTTCGCCCAAAATCGCCAGCGGCGCGCCGCCGGACAAGGCTTCCGGCAGAGAAAAGGTCGCGAGGCGGTACGTCGTCGCCAGAAGAGAAAGCCCAGGGGTATACGGCACTGCCTGCGCGACCGATTCGTCTTCTTGTATATCTTCTTCCCCCGGACGTTTTTGCACCGGAGGAGCAATCAGACGCGGCGGGATGAGAATTTCCGAAAGGGAGAAAAGCGGCGCGGCAAGGTGCATCCCTTGCGCCTTCCGAATAATAGATTTCCGATAGCGGCGTTCCAGCCCGCCCGCGCTTTTCGAGGCGGAGGCTTCCTTTCTCGCCGACCATCCCTCGCGAATTTGCGCGAGAAGAGACTTCCCATTGCGAATTCCCCACCAAAGAAACGTGGCAAAGAGAAAACCGGCAAAAAAGGAAATCCAGTCAAACGAGTACATTACTCATCCCCCCGCATAGAGAATCCGCCCGCATGAGGGACATCGAAAAATTTCACTTGCCGCGCGAACCTGCTGCTGTTGAGAAGGGGTCAGCGTCGCGCCGCACGCGTCACAGCCGCCCTCGTGCATCGCGGCGACCGCAAGTCCGTGACGGGATGCGCGCAACTCCTCGTACAGCGAAAGCGCGGAGGAGTCGATTCCCGTCAAAATGGCTTTTCGCTGATGATTTAGTTTCTCCAGTGCGCCTTCCAGCATCTCGGATTCTTCGTGAAGCGCGTGGTTTTGCGAAAGGGCATTCGCCTGCGCCAACTCCAATCCCTTTTTCGCCTCGCGGCGCGCGGAGTCAGCCTCTTCAAGGAGCATCATCGCGTCCAATTGTGCGTCTTCCAACGAGGCAAGATGCCGCTTGAGCGATTCGACTTTCTTTTGTAAATCCTGGACTTCTTTCGGATTCCGAATCGTCCCGCCATAGAGCATCGCCTCGGCTTGTTCGATTTGAACCCGCTGCTCTTTCGTCTCCGCTTCCGCGCGTCGAAGCGCGCGCTCCGCTTTTCGGTACGATTCTTCCGCTTTTTCCGCGCGAGACTCCGCCTCGCGAAGTTCGCGGGTATTCGCCAAAAGACGCCGAATCTCCTCAAGACGTTTTTTCTTTTCGTCCATCTGGCTATCAATTTGTTGAAGACGATAGAGACTTAGCGATATGCTCATGGGTTGATTATATACGAAATGCGTCCTTAAGAAGAAGGCAAATTGAAGTAATTGTAGACGGCTTGCGAAAGTTCGGCAAAGAGCGCGGAGACTTTATCCCACAATGCCTGAACGGGATGATAGGCATAAATCGTGAAGACGTAATTTCCGCCTGGGGTGTAGACGATTGCCGCGTCGCTGACGTTGTGGATGATGCCATATCGGTCACTCACCCATCCATGTTTATGCGCGACTGTCGTCCCTTCGGGAACGCCCGCTTGAATCAAAACGCCGATTTTATCCTCCGCGAGGAAATCAATCATCTTTTGGCAAATTTCCTGATTCATCTCCTGCGGGAACGCGGCAACCAATGCGCCGCCGCCATCCTCAGCGCATTGATAAATATCTGTCAAGAGCATCCCCATATCGGAGGGAGTCGTCTGGTTGTAATCATCGGGGTCGGTGTTCACATCGGTTCGGGAATTCGCGGGAGTCTGGATTCGGCGCAAAAGCGGCGAACCGGGGGCGAAATAGCCCGCGATGAAAGTATTTTCCAGCCCGATGGTTTGCATATCCTCCGTCACGACAAGAGGGCCGAGATTGGGGTCTAAATCCGACATCAGAACATCAGCGGGAGGATTTTCGGATTTCCGAATCATGTTGAGAAGGAGTTCGGAGGTCTGGTCATCCAACCCCGCCGCGCCGTATTTGATGAAATACGACACCATGATAGGGATTTTCACCGTACTCGACGCGGTAAACGCGACATCCGGATTCACCGGCAACGGCTCGTTATTCCGCAGCGCGAAATGTATCTCTTGTCCCGTTTGCAAGTTGAGCAGATAAACGCCAATCACGCCGTCGAACCCGGACACGCGGATAATCTGCTGCAAGAGGGTTTGCAAATTTTCCATTGAGGGACGAGTCGGCGCAGTACGTTGATACGAGAGATTAACCACGCGGTTCGTTGGCGAATGCAACGCGTCCTCGATGAGAATGACCGCGCGATCAATATCCAATTCCTGCCCCGGCTGTCCGGGAGTGAAATTGACCGTTCCCGCGATGGGTTGTGCGGGCGTCGCGGGCTGGTCGTAGCGCGAAGCGATTTCCGTTTTGAGATAATCTCGAAGCCGCTCTTCGGAAAGAGTCGCCCGAAGCGGGATGGCAACGGGGTCGGGTTCGCGATTCCAGAGATAATCCCAAAACCCGCTCCAAAACGGCGTACTTCGACGCGCCAAATCCGCCGCCGCAATCATGCTTTCAATATCCACGCTAAAGCCAACCGTCGCGGGGTCAATATGGATGACCGCGCCCGCGTATTGAAGTTCTACCGGCTGAGAATAGACTTGAAGCACGCGCTCGGATGCGATGCGCGCGTCCACGCCCCCGACCGGCACGCCCGCGATGGTCATTCCCGCCGGATAGGTACTCCGCTGGCGGCTGTATCCGACCAATTGCGCCATCGTCAGAACGACCGCGAGGATGAGAAAAAAGAGAGAAATCCCCCGCAAGAAAATGGGAGAATTGCGATTTCTCACAACACCTCCAAAAAGAGCAAAGATGTGTTTTTGTTCTGTAAAAATTATTTACAAAGTCACGTTTTCGCCGCGAGTATAACACACCCAGCCCCTCAACTGTGCTAAAATGCGGATGTTTCATATTCCATATTCAACACTTCGATACTGTTGCGAAAGGAGTACACATGCTTCGTTCCTTTCTGATTTACCTCTCGAAAGCAGCGTGGGCGCAACGAATGGTTATGCACTGGAACGTCGCCTGGAACGCCGCATCCCGTTTCGTCGCGGGAGTCGAGGTCAAAGAAGCGGTTCGCGCCATTCAGGAGTTGAACGAAAAAGGGATGACTGCGACCTTCGACCATCTGGGGGAACATACCTCCACACTGGACGAGGCGTCACAAGCCACCGAGGATATTCTCCTTATCCTCGACGAAATCAAAAAGAACAATCTGCGTTCGGGGGTTTCCATCAAATTAACGCAAATCGGGCTGGAACTGGATGAAAACATCGCCCGGCAAAATCTCATCCGCATTTTGGAACGGGCAAAAGAACACAAAATCTTCGTCCGCATAGACATCGAAGATTCTCCCTACACCGACGCGACCATCGCCATGTACGAAGCCATGCTCGCGGAAGGCTTCACGACAGAAACCGTCGGAATGGCAGTGCAATCCTACCTTTACCGCGCGGAAGAAGACACGCGGCAGATGATTGCGAAAGGGACGCGCATCCGCCTCGTCAAAGGCGCGTACAAAGAACCCCCCGATATCGCCTATCCCAAGAAAGCCGATGTAGACGCCAATTACGACCTGCTGACGAAAATTCTGATAGACGGTGCGCTCGAAGCCGGAGCGCCGCGCGTCAGCAAAGACGGATGTATTCCCCCCATCCCCGCCATCGGCACGCATGACGAAAAACGAATCGAATTCGCCAAACAATACGCCCAAAAGGTCAACCTCCCCAAAGACGCGCTGGAATTCCAGATGCTCTACGGAATCCGCCGCGACCTGCAACGGAAACTCGTCGAGGAAGGCTATCCGGTTCGCATCTACGTTCCCTTCGGCTCGGATTGGTATCCCTACTTCATGCGCCGGCTGGCAGAACGACCGGCGAATTTGTGGTTCTTCCTCTCGAATTATTTCAGGAAGTAATGAGCGAGAGCATCGCGCTGGTCACGGGCGCATCGCGTCGGCTGGGAAAAATCTTCGCCCGCGCGCTCGCGCGGCGCGGGTATCTTCTCGCGCTGCATTACCATCAATCGAAATCGGATGCGGACTCTCTCGCGGAGGAACTCCGCGCGGAAGGCGGACGCGTGTTCCTCGTGCAAGCGAATCTCCTCGAAGAAGAAGAGATTCGCGCGCTCTTCCGCGCGGTAGACTCCCGCGCCGCGCCGCTTCGCGTCCTCGTTAACTCCGCCGGACGGATGCAGCGCGCGGAGATACAGACCATATCTTCTCGCGAATGGGACGAAACCCTGACTCTCAA
>CAZDGZ010000041.1:0-14735 GCA_964505165.1 uncultured Anaerolineaceae bacterium
CCCCGCGCGGGGATTGCTTCGCCCCCTGCGGGGGCTCGCAATGACATGCGCGGCGCATGTCGCGCGATCTCCGCTGCCCGAGTGTCCCGAAGGGACGTATCGAGGGCGGCAGGCTTGGCACAACGTCGAGGGCGGCAGGGTTCGGCGCTATCGAGAGAAAAGCCGCGCTATCCAGGATTTTTGGGCAAGGTAATCAATACGCTGGGAGAAGCGCGAAGGCATCAGATTGAAGACTTGCGGCAATGTGGATACTTCACAGACTCGGTCCACCGCGAGATAATCGAGCCAGAACGTCGAGAGCGGGTATCGCGGCAAAAGATGTTCCAGTACGACTGTCGCCGCGCGCATCCAGGGCATAGGGACGGAGACGAGAATCCGCTTTTTCCCCATTTTCTCCAAGATGATTTCCACGATTTGACGCAGCGAGAAAAATTCTCCGCCGCCGATTTCGTACACCTGATTGGCGGTCGCGGGATCTTCGAGCGACCATAAGAGACAAGCGACCAAGTCTTCGACCCAAAGCGGCTGAAGAAGGGCTTTTCCGTGATTGGGGAGGGGGAGGACGAACGGCGTCACGCGGATAAGCCGCGCGAGATTCGTCGTGAAGTTGTCTTCGGGACCGAAAATAAGCGACGCGCGCAAGATGGTATACGGGACTCCGCTTTGTCGGATGTGTTCTTCCGCAATCCCTTTCGCCTTCATCACCGGAAATGCGGAGGCGCGGTCGGCGCCGAGGTGACTCACATAGAAAAAGCGCCTGATTCCCGCGTCGGCAGCGGCGTCCGCGAGATTTTTCGTCCCTTGAACGTCAACCCGGCGGAGGTCGGCGCGCCAGCCGCGCCCCTCGTCGCCGATGAGATGATACACCGCGTCCACGCCGCGCATCGCGGAACGGAGTCCGCGCGTATCGTCCAAACTGGAGACCGCGATTTCGACGGGGACGCCGATGGGAAGACGCGGCGTCCGAGGCGAGGGACGAAGCAGCGTCCGCACCCGATAGCCGGATTCGACGAGTTGACGCACGAGCGCGCGTCCGATGAAGCCTGTGCCGCCAGTGACGAGAATCATGCCGCCATTATAGCATCAGGGTTCCCATTGGGGCTGCCAATCGGGTTCGGGGTTGTCGGTGAGACGCGTCAACTCCGAACCGTCGGCGCGCATGAGGTAGATATCCGCCTGCCCGCCGTTTCGCAGCGAGTTGAAGGCAATCCATTCGCCGTCCGGGGAGTAGACGGGCGCGTTGTTGTTGCCTCCGAAGGTCAGGCGGGTGATGAGTCCGCTTTCGATTTCGTAGCGGAAGATGTCTTTATCTTCGACGGGACCTGCTGAAATCAGAATCGCCTTGCCGTCGGGAGACCAGTCCACACTTCCGGTGATTCCCATCATCCCGTAGGTGATTCGTTGAGGGTCGGTTTTCCCTTCCGAATCCATGACGAAGATTTGATATTCGAATGGATTTTGCACGCTCATCGCCATCGCGATTTTCGACCCGTCCGGCGACCACGACGCGCTGACGATGGTATTGGGTCCTCGGTAGTTGGGTCCTCCGAAAATCAGACGCGGATTTGACCCGTCGCGGCGGATGACCCATAACTCGGTGGGCGAATCCGGTTTCCGGTTGATGAAAAGGATTTCTTCGCCGTCGGGAGAAAATTCCGGGGAAAAGACGTTGCCGATTTCGTCGGTGAGGGGCATGATTTGGGAGGTTTGGAGAATCATCATGTAGAGGTCGAATGTGCCCAAACTGCGCGTCGAGGCGAAGACAATGGCGCCGCCGTCGGGAGAGAAGGAGGGGTAATAATCGTTCGCGTTGCCGCTGGTGATTTGCAGCAATCCGCTGCCGTCGCGGTTGACCATGCAGAGGTGATTGAAGTCGCCGCGCGTGCAGGTGAAGATGAGTCTGCCGCCGTGTACGCCGGTTGGGAGGGGAGTCGGTGCAAGGGTAGGCGGACGCGGCGTTGGCGGCGCGGGAGTAGGAATCATGGAAGGAGTCGGCGAGGCGGGAATGGGGATGTTCGAAGGTCTGGTTTGGGGAACGAGGAAAAACGCCAACGCGAGAATCCCGAGGAGGAGATACAGCGGCGAAAGGCGTCGTTTTTTCTTTTTGCGAAAGAGGTTCTTGGTACGTTTTTTCGAAAGCATTGGCTCGCGGCTAGAAAGAGAAGTGACGCGCGGATTTTAACATGGTTTCGCACGGGGTATAATAAAGAAACCTTTTTCTCGTTCCACGCGCCGGAGGCTTGTCTGTTATGGAAAAACTGGATTTACGAAAAGAACTCAAATGGCTTTATGCTCCCTCCGCTCGCCGCGTGGATATAGTGGATGTGCCGACTTTTCATTTCGTGATGATTGACGGCGAAATCGAGCGGGGGCAAAAACCGGAAACTTCGGAGAGTTTTCAGGAAGCCGTCAATATCTTGTACGGTATTTCGTTTACGTTGAAATTCATGTCCAAACTTCGCAAAGCGAATCCTATTGATTATCGCATCATGGCGCTGGAGGGGCTTTGGTGGAACGAGGACGGCATGGAGGATTTCGAGCGAAAAGAAGGCTGGCACTGGACCTTGATGATGCTTCAGCCGGAACATATTACCGAGGCGATGTTCGATGACGCGGTATCCAGTTTGCGGAAGAAACGCGGAGAAATTCCCGCGTTGCATTTGATTCGTTTCGAGCCGTTCCACGAGGGGAAGTGCGTCCAAATTCTGCATGTGGGTCCCTATGATTTGGAGACGATGACTCTCGCGCGGATGAAAGATTTCGCGCGAAAACAAGGCTATCGTTTTCATGGAAAACATCACGAGATTTACCTTCGAGACCCGCGCCGCGCGAAGCCCGAAAAATTGCGAACGGTGTTGCGGCGTCCGATTGTGAAGGCGCCTGAATTCGTCCCTGCTCAGGAGGAACCTGTCCGATGACGGTTTTCACTGCGACGATTTCCCTTCAGACGAGGGGAAACGCTGAGATGTTGGATATTACTCAGGAAACGGCGGAGGCGCTCATGAAGAGCGGGCTGCAAAACGGGACTTTGACGCTTTTTTCTCCCTCCTCCACGAGCGCGCTGACGACAATTGAATATGAATCCGGCGCGCTGTCGGATTTGCGCCGTCTCTTCGATGAGATTATTTCTCCCGACCGCGACTATGCCCATAACGCGCGCTGGCACGACGGGAACGGGCATTCTCACGTCCGCGCCGCGCTGCTGGGACCTTCGTTGAGCATCCCCTTCGTCAACGGACGGCTTACGCTGGGGACGTGGCAGCAAATCATTTTCGTAGACTTCGACGTTCGTCCGAGGCGGCGGGAAATCGTCGTTCAACTTATCGGGGAGTGAGCCGTGACAACCTCCACAAAGAAGCAGGAAAACCTCGACGCATCTTCGTTTCTCATTTCGGAATTCGACTATATCGCGCAGACGGCGTTTCAGGCGCAGGAAGACCGCGCGCGGGTTTCGACGTTTTACCTCGTCAGCGTCGGGAGTTTGGTCGGCGCGATTTTGGGAACTCCGTTTCAGATGGACGCGGAGTTTCCGTACTGGATTTTTTCGATTGTCTTCTCGCTGATTTCCGCGTTCGGTCTCTTGACGATTTTGCAGTTGATTCGCCTTCGGCAGGCGTGGTACGAATCCGCTCGCGCGATGAACCAGATAAAACGCTTCTTTCTGACGCGCGCCGAGGGGTGGGAGGAGGCGTTTCGCTGGCGGACGGAGACTCTCCCCTCCTCCGCGAAGGCGTGGAGTATTTCCTTTCTCCTGACCTTGCAGGTCGCGCTGCTCGATGGCGTGACCGTCGGCGCGGCGATTTTATACGCGGGCTGGAGCCTCGGCGTCTTTGCGCTGAACGCCGCGATTACGGGAGGCGCGCTTTTCTTCCTCGCACAGGTTGCCTTGTTCTTTGTTTTGCTGCGAAAATCCGAGAGAGAGGGCGTTTAGCGCGGGGCGTGTGCGCCGCTTTCCCTCGCGGGAGCGCGGATTTTCTATTTCCCTTTTTCTGCGATACCTTTCTCCTTGCCCCTCCTTCTTTACTGCCTTATAATCCCCTCATGCCTATTTTGGATGAGAATACGCTGGAAATTTTCAGCCGAAGCGCCGCGCAGACGCGCCGCATGGGGATTCGTTTGGGATCCCTGCTCCGCGCGGGGGATGTCGTTTGCATGGAAGGTGAACTCGGTGCGGGGAAGACGACTTTCGTTCAGGGAGTCGCTCGCGGATGGGGCGCACTGGAGGAAGCATCCAGCCCGACCTTCGTGCTGGTGAATCTCTATCGCCGCGCGGATGGCGCGCCGCTCTATCATGTGGACGCGTATCGTCTCGGCTCCGCGCTGGAGGCGGAGGAGTTGGGGCTGGAAGATATGCTTTCGGAAGCCCCGCTTCTAATCGAATGGGCGGATAAAATTCCCGAGGCGCTCCCCTCGGAGCATTTGTGGCTTACCCTTTCGTATGTGGAAGAAGAACAACGCCAGATTGTGGTGATTGCAAAGGGCAGCCGCTATCGAGAGTTGTTGGAGTCTTTCCGAAAGGCGGCGTTTGGCGTATGACGATTCTCATTGCTGTAGATACCTCGACGGTACAAATGGGCCTGGCGCTTTACGATGGGTCTCAGGTTTTGGCGGAAGCGTTATGGCGCGCTTCGCTGAAGCATACGGTTTCTCTCGCGCCCTCTCTGGAGACGATGTTCGACCGCGTGGGGTTGACGTTGGAAGACGCGGGCGCGCTGGGAATTGCCATTGGTCCCGGCTCGTTTACGAGTTTGCGTGTGGGACTTTCTTTCGTTAAGGGATTGTCGTTTGCGCGGAATCTTCCGGTGATTGCGATTCCCTCGCTCGACATTCTCGCCGCGTCGCAGCCTCCGCAGGAGATTCCGCTGGCGGCCGCGCTTCAGGCGGGACGCGGCAGACTGGCCGTCCAATTTTACGAAACGGAATCAGGCGTCTGGCGCGCGCGGAGCGAGGCGGAAATTCTGACGGCGGAATCGCTGGCGAAACGGATTACCTCGCCGACCCTCGTCTGCGGCGAATTCGATTCGGAACAGCGCCGGCGTCTCGCTCGAAAATGGAAGATGATTCGGCTTCCCTCGCCTGCCGCGTGTGTCCGCCGACCCGCTCTCCTCGCGGAGTTGGCGTGGACGCGCTGGAAAAACGGCGAGACGGATGACCCGGTTTCTCTCGCGCCGATGTATTTGCACACCGGTACGCCTATTCCGGCATGAGTCTTGTGTTTCGGCGGATGACGCGGGAGGATTTGCCCGCCGTCTTGGAGATTGAACGTTCGAGTATGCCGCTTCCTTGGTCGGAGCGGGCGTACCTCGCGGAATTGACTGCGCGGCATTCCCGCCCCTGGGTCGCGGAGGCGGAGGGGCGCGTGGCGGCGGTGCTGGTGCTTTGGTTGGTCGTGGACGAGGCGCATATCGCGACTCTTGCCGTGCATCCCGATTTTCGGCGGAGGGGAATTGCTTCGGCGCTGCTTCGCTTTGCTTTGGATGAGGCTGCCGAAGAGGGCGCGGTGACGGCGCTGCTGGAAGTGCGCGCGGGGAACGAGTCTGCGAAGGCGCTCTATCGGCGCTTTGGGTTCGAAATTGTCGGAAAACGCGCGGCTTATTACAAAGACAACGGCGAAGACGCGTTGCTGATGACCTTGACTTCGATACGCGAGGTCGTCGGAAAGGAGATAGGATGAATTCTGAGGAAATACTCGCGGCAATTGCGAAGGAAATCGAAGTTTGCCAGAAATGCGATTTGCATTATTCGCGAAAACATGCGGTTCCCGGAGAAGGCCCCGCGAACGCGGAAATCATGCTAATTGGCGAGGGCCCCGGCTATTACGAAAACGAGCAGGGACGTCCCTTCGTCGGGTCTTCGGGGAAATTTCTCACGCAGTTGCTCGCGCAGGCGGGGTTGAAGCGCAGCGATGTGTGGATTGGGAATGTCGTCAAGTGCCGCCCTCCCGGAAACCGAGACCCTCAGCCGGATGAACTTGCCGCGTGCGACCCCTATCTGGAGCGGCAAATCGAGGCAATCAACCCGAAAATCATCATCACGCTGGGACGATTTTCGATGGCGAAGTTTTTGCCCGGCGCGCGAATCAGCCGCGTACACGGGGAGATGCGGCGCGTGGGAAAGCGCTTCGTCATTCCGATGTTTCATCCGGCGGCGGCGCTGCATCAGCCGAAATATCGTCCGCTGATTTTAGCGGATTTTGCGAAACTGCCTCGACAATTGGAAGAGGCGCGCGCCGCGTTGGCTGCGATGCCCTCGGAGGCAGAAGATTCGTTCCCGGAAGAACCGCCGGAGCAATTGAGTCTCTTTTGACCATTTTCCGCGCGCGGCGTTTCCGCGTGCGGCGCATCGAAAGAAGGGAAGTATGACGCTTCAAGAAATTTTGCTCGAAAAGTTGAACTCCAAAACCGCGCGTATGGCGGTGCTTGGATTAGGATATGTCGGGTTGCCGCTTGCGACGGTTTTCGCGGAGGCGGGATTCGAGGTCACGGGCATTGACCCGGACACGCGGAAGGTAGATTCTATCGCCAGAGGAGAAAGTTATATCCAAGACGTGCCGACGGAGCAGATTGCGCGGTTGACACGGGAGGGGAAACTTTCCGCGACGACGGATTTTTCCGTCTTGAAAGAAATGGACGCGGTGAGTATTTGTGTCCCTACGCCGTTGCGAAAAACCGGCGACCCCGATATGTCGTATATCCATTCTGCTGCCGTCGAGTTGGCGAAATATGTGCATCCCGGCATGGTCATCGTGCTGGAATCCACGACTTACCCCGGCACCACGCGGGAATTCCTCCTGCCGATGCTCACGGAAGAGAGCGGTTTGAGCGTAGGGGAGGATATTTTTCTCTGCTTCTCGCCGGAACGGGTAGACCCCGGGCGCGAGGATTGGACGACGGTCAACACGCCAAAGGTGTTGGGCGGAATCACGCCTGCTTGCACCGAAACCGCCGTCGCGTGGTATCGCGGCGCAATCGAGACGGTCGTTCCCGTTTCGTCTGCGGAGGCGGCGGAAATGGCGAAGTTGTTGGAAAATACCTTCCGCATGATAAACATCGGGCTGGTGAACGAAATGGCGTTGATGTGCGCGCGCTTAGGCGTGGATGTGTGGGAGGTGATTGACGCGGCGGCGACGAAACCTTTCGGCTTCATGAAATTTACCCCTGGTCCCGGGTTGGGCGGGCATTGCATCCCGATTGACCCCTTGTATCTCTCGTGGAAGATGAAATCGCTGAATTACAACGCGCGGTTCATCGAGTTGGCATCCGAAATCAATACCGGCATGCCGCGTTACGTCGTCCAGTTGGTGCAGGACGCGCTCAATGATAGAGAGAAACCCCTCAAAGGAAGCCGCGTACTCGTTTTGGGCGCGGCATACAAACCCGATATTGATGATTTGCGGGAATCGCCCGCGCTGGATGTCCTCGCGCTGCTCAAACAGAAAGGCGCGTCGGTGTCGTACCATGACCCCTATGTGCCCTCGCTTCGGGAACATGGCGGCGGCGAGATGCGAAGTGTCCCGAATTTGATGGATGCCGTTCGCGGGGCGGATTGTGTCGTCATCGTGACGAATCACAGCGAATACGATTACGCCGCGATTCTCGAAAACGCTTCTCTCGTCGTGGATACGCGGAACGCGCTGGGCAAATTGGGAAAGAATCATCCGAAGGTGGTGAAACTCTGATGGCTGCCTATCTTGTTACCGGCGCGGCGGGATTCATCGGATTCCGCGTGGCGGATATGCTTTTGGACGAGGGGCACACGGTCATCGGCGTGGACAACATGAACGACGCGTACGATGTCCGCATGAAAGAATATCGCCTGAAGCATCTTCAGGCGCGGGAAAATTTCATCTTCCACAAGATGGATATCTCCTCTTGGGAAGAGACGCGCCGCCTCGCGGAAGAATCTCCGCAGGTGGATGCCATCATCAACCTCGCCGCGCGCGCGGGAGTTCGCGCGAGTACCGAAAACCCCTGGGTCTTCGTCGAGACGAATGTAACCGGCACGCTGAACATGCTGGAATACTGCCGCAATTACGATGTTCCGAAGTTGATTCAAGCCTCCACTTCCAGCATTTACGGCGCAAATCCGCCTTATCCCACGCCCGAAACGGCGAATAGCGATTATCCCCTCCAGCCTTATGCCGCGAGCAAGAAAGGCGCGGAGGCGTTGTGTCATAGTTATCATCATCTCTTCGATGTGGATGTGAGCGTGCTGCGATTCTTCACGGTCTATGGACCGGCGGGGCGTCCCGATTTGGCGATGTTCCGCTTCGTGCAGTGGATTAGCGAGGGGCGTCCCGTGCGCGTCAACGGGGACGGGGAACAATCGCGCGGATTCACATATCTGGACGATATCGCGCGCGGCATTCTCCTCGCGCTCAAACCGCTGGGCTACGAAATCATCAATCTGGGCGGACACGAGGTCATCACCATCAACAATCTCATCCGCCTGACGGAAGAATTGGTCGGCAAGAAAGCCATCATCGAGCATTTCCCCGCGCATCCGGCGGATATGCGCCAGAACTGGGCGGATGTGACGAAGGCGCGCGAGATGCTGGGCTGGGAGCCGCGCGTCTCGCTCCGCGAGGGGATGAAGAATCTGGTCGCGTGGTACAACGCGGAACGCGAGTGGGCGCGCGAGGTGCGGACTGCGTGACTCTCTTTCGGCGCGTGGTTTCGATTTGGCGCGAGGATGGAGTTCTCCGCCGAATCATCCGAAACACGGGATTTCTCTTTAGCGGAAGCACGTTGAGCATGGCGCTCGCGATGCTGCAAAGCATTCTCGCGGCGCGGCTGCTGGGGGTGGCGCAATTCGGTTTGCTCGGCATGGTTACCTCTTTCGCGAGTTCCGTGAATCGTTTGCTTTCTTTCCGCATTGGGGAGTTGGTGGTGAAATACGGGGGGCAGTATCTGGCGCAGGGACGAAAAGACCGCGCCGCCGCGACGGTCAAAGCCGCTGCGCTGACCGAAGCCGCGACCTCGCTTTCCGCCTATCTTTTGCTTTTGGCGCTTGCTCCGCTGGCGGCGACGTATATCATCAAGGACGCGGTCGCGGTACCGCTTATCCGGTTTTACGCGTTGGCGCTCCTCGCGAATTTCGCGGTTGGCACTTCGACGGCGGTTCTGCAAGTGGGCGACCATTTTCGCACGCAAGCCGCGCTGGGCGTGGGGCAGAGCCTCCTCACCGCTTCGTGGATGGGCTACGCGTTTCTGACTCACGGCTCGTTGTGGATGGCGCTTTCCGCCTATTTGGCGGGAAAGATTTTCTACGGGATGAGCATGTTGGGATTTGCGCTGTATTACGCGCCCGAAATGATGGGACGCGAATGGATGCGTGCGCCGCTTTCCCTCCTCCCGCCGCGCCGGGAATTTTGGGTTTTCGCGTTTAGCAGCAATTTCAGCGGGACGGTGAATCTCGTCACGCGCGATAGCGAACTCCTTTGGCTTGGTTTCTTCCTCCCCGGCGAAACGGGGAAACTTGCCGCCGGCTATTACAAAACCGCGCTCGCGGTCATCAATTTGGCGTTGATGCCCATCAATCCCTTCATCGCGACGACCTTCCCCGAATTGTCCCGCGCGGTGGGCGAAAAAGCGTGGGGACGGCTGCGCGCTCTGCTCAAACGGCTGACTCTCCTCTCCGCCGCGTGGACGGGGACGGTGAGCCTCGCATTGATTTTCGGAAGTTCCTGGCTCATCGCGTTTCTGTATGGCGAGAAATACACCCCCGCCGCGCAGGTGACGCTGGTCCTCCTCGTCGGCTACGCGTTCGCGAATATCTTGTATTGGAATCGTCCGCTCCTGCTCTCGCTGGGCATGCCGGTTTTTCCGTTGAAGGCGATGACCTTCGCGGGCGCGGCGAAAATCTTGCTGGGATTTTTCCTCGTCCCGCGTTATGGCTATCTGGCGCAAGCCGCGCTGCTCTCCGCGTTCTTCATCACCTCGATTGGCGTCATCGTGTGGAAAGGGATACGGGAAATCGAGAAATCTTCCGGCGAACCCTTTTTCTCGAAGACGCGGGCGGCGCTCCCTGAGCGCGGAGGAGAAAAATGAAGATACTCGCCATCGCCATGTCGCGAATCCCCGCGCCCAATGCAAACGGTATTCAAGTGATGAAAGTGTGCAGCGCGCTGACCGCGTTGGGGCACGAGGTGACTCTCCTCGTCCCCGATATGCAGCCGCAGCGTCCCTCGCGGGAAGACCTCGCGCGTCATTACGGCTTGACTCACACCTTCGAAGTCCGCTGGATTACGACGCGCTCGCGGCGTCTTTTCCCGTTTCGCGCGGTTCACGAGGGACACAAATTTTCCCCGGATTTGCTCTACACATGGTCGCCCCAAGCCTCCGTGCTGGGATTGGCGAATCGTCTTCCGGTGATTTTCGAAGCGCACGAACCCCCTCTTGGACGATTTGGACCTTGGTGGTATCGCGCGTTTCTGCGCCTTCCGGGGAAAAAACGTCTGGCGGGAATCACCCAATCGCTGCTGGATATTCTGGAAGCGGATTACGGATTGCCGGAAGAACGCGTCCGCGCGCCCAACGGCGTGGACCTCGACCTTTTCGATTCGCTCCCAAGTCCGCCGCGTGCGCGCCGCGCCTTAGGCATCGCGGACACCCCGACAGTTCTTTGCTCCGGGCATCTCTACGAGGGGCGCGGAGTTCCCCGCTTTCTCTCGCTGGCGGAAGCGCTCCCTCAGGTGCAGTTTCTTTGGGTCGGCGGGCGTCCGCAGGATGTCGAGGAATGGCGCGCCCGCGCGTCTCATTTGCCGAATGTCCGCTTTCTCGGATTCGTCCCGAATTCGATTTTGCCGCGTTATCTCGCCGCTGCCGAGATTCTCCTCGCCCCTTACGACCGCCGCATTGCAGGCTCCAGCGGCGGCGATTCCGGGAAGGTGGCAAGCCCGATGAAAATTTTCGACTACCTCGCGGCGGGACGCGCGATCCTCGCGAGCGATTTGCCCATCATCCGAGAAATTTTGGACGAGGACAACGCGGTTCTCTGCCCTCCCGAAGAGGAGAGGTGCTGGGTACGCGCGGTACAATCTTTGCTGAACGATGACTCTCTTCGGGAACGCCTCGCGGCGCGCGCGCGTCGAAAGGCGTCGAACTATACTTGGATTGCCCGCGAAGAGACTATCCTGAAGGGATTTTTGGCATGAACGCGTCTTTTTGGAAAAACGACATCTCCCGTGATGGACGTTGGGTTCTTCCCGCCGCGCTGATTCTCGCGTTTCTTCTTTCCGCTTTGCAGGCGGGCGGCTTTTGGGGATTTTTCCTTGCTGCATCCCTCGGATTTTTCGCGTTGGGCGCGGCGCGCCGTTGGGCGGCGGAAGATTCTCCCCGCGCAGGCCGCGCGTTGATGTGGATCCTCGCGTCCGCTTTTCTCGTGCGGATTCTCGCGGCTGCCGCGTTGACGGTTTTCCTCCCCTTGTACGGGCACGGCAACGAGGAAGAACGCGCGGGATATGTGTTCACGGATTCCTACCGGCGCGACGCGCAGGCGTGGGCGTTGGCGCGCTCCGATGACCCGATTTGGGGCGCGTTCGGCAATGCGTATTACACCGACCAGTATGGCGGACTTCTTGCAGTGAGCGCGTGGTCGTATCGTTATCTCTCTCCCGATGCCCATCGTCCGCTGTTGATTTCTCTCCTCGCGTCGCTCGTTGCCGCATTGGGGATTCCTTTCCTTTGGCGCGCGTCGCGGCGCATCGAAGGGGAATCGCTCGCGAAGGCTTCTTCGTGGATCCTCGCGTTGTATCCCGAAGCCGTTCTCGCGGGAGGGGCGCAAATGCGCGAACCTTTCCTCATCACGTTTACCGCGATGATGCTATGGGGATTTTTCGATTGGCGCGAACACCGCCGCGCGTGGGGATGGCTTGCCGCGGGCGCGGCGGGGCTGCTCCTTTTTTCTCCGGCGGTTTTCCTCGTGATGTTTTTGGCGTTGTCCGCTCTTTTTTGGTTGGAACGCCGCGCCCGTCCCCTTTCGTGGAAACTCCTCCTCGGCGGCGCGGGGATTTTCATCCTGGGGGTGGCGGTGTTCGCGTTTGGCGTGAACCGCGCCGGCGCGCTCGGCGCACACTCTCCTTTCGGCGTGATTCAAAAATGGTTCCACGAAGCCGTGAAATGGGATATCTACCAACTGGAACGCGGTTCCGGTTGGATGCAGAAACTCTTCGGCGAAATGGGTGAAACCGCGCGCCTCTTCTTCGTCGCAATCTACGGGATGCTGCGTCCGCTTTTGCCCGCGATTTTGGTCGTCCCGACGAATCCGGTCTGGCGCGTCATCGGATTTTTGCGCTCTGCGGGATGGTACGCCATGCTTCCGCTTTTGCTTTACGGGATATTCCCCGCGTGGAAAACGGAAGACGACGCGCGCCGCCGCGTGATCCTGTGGGCAGGCGCGGTCGCGTGGATTTGGATTTTCGTCGCTTCCCTCCGCGCCGGCGGCGACCAGTGGGATAATCCGCGTTATCGGAGCATCTTGTTGGTTTTCCAAGCGATTTTCGCCGCGTATGCCTGGCTTTCATACCGCAGACGGAAAGATATCCTCTTTTCGGGAATCCTCCTTTCGGAAATCGCGGCGATGGGAGTCTTCTTCCGCTGGTACCTCGGACGCTACAACGCGGAGTGGAGCGTCTTCCCGTTTTGGTCCGCGGCGTTGTGGAGTCTTTCGCTGATTTTATTGATATTCTTCGGCGCGGTGCTTTTTGCGCATCGCAGGCGAAAGAAGCGGTAAAAAATTTGACAGGTCTTTGGAAATTACACGAATGATGAAAGAGAAAATACTTTCCTATCGAACGATGATTTTCCTTGCCCTCCTCGCTGGCGCGGGGACGGGGATATTCCTCTCCGGCTATGTGCTGGTGGATTTCTTTCCGCCCACCAGCCGGCGGTTGATGCTGATTTCGGCGGCGGCTGCCCTCGCGAGCGCGGCAGGATATCTTCCGCTGTTTGCGTGGATTGCGCCGCGCTGGCGCGCGTTACTCCGGCGAACGCGCGGAAAATTTATCGCGGGATCGCTTCTCTTGGGCGCGTTCCTCTTTTTCGCGGGGACTTCTCTTTGGCTGAAACCGGCGCGTTATGTGTCTTTCTGGCTGCCGGAGCATCAAGTGGACATTAGAGCGTTGGAAGGAAAAGCGGGAGCGGTTTCGCTTTCGTGGTTTACGACCTCGGTGGGAGATGTTTCTTTCGACGATTTGGAGATGCGAGGGTGGGAACGGCGCGGCGACGAAGTCGTCCTTGTGGATTTGCAAGACAATCTGCTGCGATGGCATGGGAGAACGGGGGAGCGTGTGCAACTTCTCTTTTCTGCGAAAGGCGGCGGGAAAGTTGCCCTCTCGTGGGATGGCGATGCGGCGGAATCCTTTTCTTTTTCCGCGAAGGAGCAGGCGTATCGGCGAACTTTCGAGATTCCGTTTTACGCGTCGTCTGCGTTCATCTTTTTGCTTGGATGGGGAATCTTCTCGATTCTGAGTTTGGCGTTGCTGCTCTTTTTGCAAGAGCATGAGGAGGCGGTGTCCGCTGCCGTCAAAGAAGCGATGGTTGGAGTGCGTACCCCGTTGAGCCGCCGGGAATGGCTTTTTTTGGCAGGCGCTGCGGCGCTTGCGCTCGCGTTTCGACTTCCGAATTTGGGGGCGTTGTATCCTACCTTCGATGAGTATTATCACCTCATCGCCGCGCGGCAGATTCTGGAGGGGGCTTCGTTGGCAGATGTGTATCAACGCTGTTTGTGGATGGTTACGATGCCGACTGCACTCATGTTCAAATTCTTTGGGTATGAACTCTGGGCGGCTCGGCTGCCGAGTGTTTTCTTCAATGTTCTCGCATTGTATCCCCTATATCTTATCGGGAGACGAATTTCGAGACCGGTGGGGATCTTGGCGATGTATCTTTACGCTGCAACTCCCTGGATTATCGTCTTTTCTCGGATTACGAGGGAGTATGCGTATCATCCTTTTTATTTTTTCTGGATTGTGTATGGGATGATTCTCCTCTTGGAGCGGATTCCGAATCCCTTTGTTTTGGAACGCGATTGGAAAATTCTCCTTTCTCCGAAAACCCTTCTCCTTGCCGCCGCGCTTTTGTTGCCCTTGCTCTATATCCGCTATGATCCTTCCGCAACTTTTCAGTTGATACTCATTGCGTATTTGGTGCTGGGAATCTTTTTGCTGGCACGCGTGGATTTCCGTAAAAAATCCGGGATGATCCTTGGGGGGCTTTTGCTGGTTTTTGCGGTTTTGGGATATGTTCTTTTTGCTTCACGGATGTCTCATGTCTTAAAATGGATTTTTACCCCGGAGGTTTTGCTGTATTTCTTCCCGAATCCGCCGCAGCAAGGATATTTCCGGCGATTGCTCTTGATTGCTCCGTTGGGGATTTTGTTTTCCGGCTTTTCCGCCTGGAGTATGCGGAAGAAGAACGAAATTCCTCTTTTTTTGTGGGCGCTTCTGCTGGTCTCGCTGGCGGGATTTCTCCTCGTGGATAAGCCGGATAGACCGATGTTTCGCGCGCGTTTTTTGCAATTCTCGGAAATCTGGTATCTTTTGGTTCTTGCGCTAGGGCTTCTTCTCTTTTTCTCGTTGGCAAAGAGACTTTCTCGAAGCCATTGGTTTCAGGGCTGGAAGATGCTTTTCGTCTTTCTTGCTTTTGCTCTCCTTTTTTGGAATCTTCCGCAGTCCGTGGCGGCAGCCTCCCCTGTGCCTGAGCGAATTTACAAGATTATGCCAAATGATGTATATT
>CAZDGZ010000042.1:0-14571 GCA_964505165.1 uncultured Anaerolineaceae bacterium
AGAGGGCGATGCTGTGGCGCAGGTTCGCCTCCGCCGCTTGCAGCGCGCCGATGACGAGTTGCAGTCCCGCCACGTTCCCCAGCCCGATGGCGACGCCCTTCTTAACTCCCTGTTTTTCACGAATGGCAATTTGCATCTCGACAAGCGGGACGGCGCGGCGCGGCTCGCCGTTTAGGGAGTAGGCATTGGCGAGGGCAGCGAGCGTCCAGGCCTGGGCGCTTTCGTCTTCCAGTTTGGGCGGCTGGTCTTTGCCCTCTGGGAACAGCGCCCGCAAAAGTTCTCGGAGTGGGCGTCGTCGGCGCACAAGATGCCAGAAGTACCCACAAGGCAACGAGTACGCCAGACGCGCGCCGCATACGCCGATTCTCTTTCGCCATTGTGCCCTAGAATTGGTCGTTAAGCTGCCGGGCTGCCTCTGTAGCCAGGTCTGAAAGCAACGCGCTGGCGTTGGCGGTTGCGTCCTTGATCATTGCTAAAATCACAATCGAATGCCCACTAGCAGTGACGCCCTGCGCTGTCACCGAAATATTGGAGGGAGCGATGCCGAGGTAAAAATTATCCACCGCCGCCCAAGTTGCATTGGGCAGCGTGCCGAAACTGCTTTCGAATATGTTTTTTGCTTCATCGGCGCTGGTGGGGCGTCCTCCGCCAAGCATGATTTGGTAATTGTTATCCGATTCAAAATGGCAATTGCCAATCTCATCTTGCATAACGAAGTGAAAACTGCCGCCGATAATGGCGTTAAGGCTTTCGAGATTGATAGCGTTGCAGTCGGGAACAGCCGGCTGCGATGCAGGCTCGATGACGCCGGGCGACGAAGCAGCACCATCCGGTGTACCGCTATCGTTAGCGGCATCGGCCTGGGGTGTAACTGTGGGAGCAGGCGATGCGGCAGGGAGTCCTTCAGGGAGGGCGGGAGCAGGAGTTGTTTGCTCAGTAGCGCCGAGTGAATTACAAGCAACGACGAAAACACTGACAATTAATACGACGACCAGAACGGATGCATGGCGCATGGTTTACCTCAATTCTTTGTGTGTTGGGTGAGTAACCCTCGAATTATATAATAACATCATCTTACGGTATATCTTCCTTTCCCAGATTTCAAACTCCCCCCACCAAAGCGTAAGATTTCAGAGTGGGGTATAATTAGGCGTCTTCGTCTTTCGGGCGAAAAAATTTGATTTTGGAACAAGGCAGCGTATGAGTAACCCTCCCCTTTTCTTACCTGATGAGTATTGGCATTCCCTCCAAGTGGAAGACTCGGATGTGGAATTTTTGCATACCATCCTCTTCGAGGATGAAACTCCGTTGACGGCGGAAGAACTCGCGGCGGCGCTGGTCGAGGAACGAATCCGGCGGGAACGCGAGGCGCTCTTGCAGAAAAAACAAGGAAAACGGAAGATTTTCCTCCCCAAAGAAACCTACAAAGCCGGGGATTCGCTGGTTTTCCCCGCGCTCAATTGGCAGAAGGGCACGGTGAAATCGGTTCGTCCCGGCGTCGGGCTGGAGGAAAGCGATTTCGACGTCCTGACCGTTGAGATGGAATCCGGCGAGGAACGCTTTTTCGCCGCGCGCCTCCCGAACCATCCCCTCAACGAAGCGCCTCAGCAAACCGAAGAAGAAGGCGTGCAGGATCCCGCGTCCGTTTTTCGAGCGCATGGCGCGGTGATTGCCCAAAAAATCGAAGATGCGCTGTCTGCCAATCCCGAATTGGTGAAAATCGCGGGACGCTGGTTCCCCAAAGCGCTGCTGGTGGAGGTCAACGTCGGGCATTTGAATCTCGCGGAGGCTATTCTGGATATGAAAGGCGGCGAACCTTTGCCGACCGAAGCATTGCTGAAAGATTTGGAACTCCCCGAGGGAATCAATCCAAGCCTCGCCGCGTTCTCGCTGAATTATGCCCTTCAAGAAGACCCGCGTTTCGACGAAGTGGGCCCCGCGGGGCAGGTGATGTGGTGTCTGGAACGCCTGGAGCCGCCGGAAGTCCGCGAGACGCCCGCCTATTTGCGTTACGACCCCATCCCTTACGACCGCGCGCACCTGACCGAAGAAATGCTCGCACTGGAACGTCAATTGGATGACGAACTCAGCGAAATCTCTATCGAAGAAGAAGCGATACCCAAAGAAGCCCTCATCAGTTTGATTTATCCCCATTGGCGGACGGGGACTCTTCCCGTTTCGCCGCGCGTCCGCACCTTCTTCCCGACCGCGTACGAATCGCCGCGCATCCGCTTTACGTTGGTGGATGCCAAAACCGGCGAGAAATTCCCCGGCTGGGTGGTGCGCGAGCGCCGATACGTCTACGGATTGCGAGAATGGTATGAGGAAAACAACCTGATTCCGGGAAGCCTGATTCGCATCCGCCCGGGGACGGAGGCGGGCGAGGTGCTGATAGAAGCGCAGACGCATCGCGCTACCCGCGACTGGGTTCGCACCGTCATCGTCGGCGCGGATGGAGGCTTGGTCTTCGCGATGCTCAAACAAGTCCTCAACGCGGATTTCGACGAGCGCATGGTGCTTGCTGTTCCGAGCGTCGAGGCGATTGACGAAGTTTGGGATAAGTCCAACAAAACCCCTCAACCCTTCGACCGTTTGGTGCTGCGGATTATGCGTGAACTGACCAAACTGACCCCGCAAGGGCATGTCCACGCGCAAGAACTCTATTCCGCGCTGAATATCATCCGCCGCTGTCCGCCCGCTCCGATTTTCGCGCTTCTGGCGGAAAAACCCTGGGCGGTGCATGTCGGCGATTTGCACTTCCGTTTAGACGAGTCTCTCCTCGAGGAGTCGTAGATGTCTGAGACGAAATCATACAGCCTCATCAAACCCACGCTGGATACGCCGTTTTATATTGATTTCGATTGGTGGAGTCAAAACGACCGCAACTGGCGGGTGTATCTTCGTTCCCTTTTGTGCGAGATGCACCAAGAAAGTTTTGCCGATTGGGAAGATGACAAAACCGTAGATTGGATAGACCCGGACACCGCCGAAGTCAAACCGGTGGACGCCTTGCAATATACCTTGATGACTCATTGCGCCTTGCAGCCGGGCTTCCTGACCGACAGAACGTCCCTCGTCGAGGCGGTTTTCCGCCTTTTGCTGGCGAATGGCAATCGCCCGATGACCGCGAGAGAACTTTCCGCACAACTTCGGAGACCGGAAAAGACCATTTTGCGTACACTTGCCGGAAAACGAGTCTATCGCGGCGTGCGCCCCTATCACGCCTGAATCTTTGCCCCTGTAGCTCAATGGACAGAGCAGGTGCCTTCTAAGCACAAGGTTGTGGGTTCGAGTCCCGCCAGGGGCGCCTTTCTTTGCGAATAGATGACTCCAAAGGAGTATGAAATGCCTACGATAATTCGCGATGCCGGGATTGTTTCCCCGAATGATTTGGAACGTCATACCGCACTCCACGCGGTGGGGTGGGAGGTTCAACTCCGCTCCAGTGTGTGGAGTCCTCCTGCCGATGTATACGAAACCGAGGAGGCGTATTTCGTCCGAGTGGAAATACCGGGCATGAAAGGACAAGATTTTCTCATTAGCGTAGAAAAAGATTTTCTCGTCGTCAGCGGAGACCGCCCGGATGCGGCTGGCTCCTCCCGTCGAGCCTATCATCAGATGGAAATTCGCAACGGACGCTTTGTCGTTGCCGTCGCGCTCCCCGGCGCTGTAGATATCGAAGAAGCGGAAGCAGAATACGAAGATGGATTTTTGACGATTACCCTCCCCAAAGCCGCCCCTAACCATATCCCCGTTCAGGAGGGCGCATGACCGCTTCTCGCTGGCTGGGCGACGAAAATCGTTGGTTCGAATGGCTTTGGGATGACGACCTTTCGCTTTTGGCGTGGTTGATGCCTTCTATGCTTTCGCAGATTTTCCAAGACGCAGCGTCGGATGACGCCTCGGACGAATCGCTGACACAAGAATCCGGCTCCTCCGAAGAATCCCCTGCTGAAGAGTCCATCCAATACCCGGGCGAATTGCCCATTTTGCCGCTTCGGGGCGTGATTGTCTATCCGCAGACCGCCGTCCCGTTGACGGTGGGGCAGCCGCGTTCCATCAAATTGGTAGATGATGTCGTTTCGGGAGATAAATTGGTGGGGCTGGTTGCCTCGAAAAACCCGGAACTCGATACCCCGGGCCCGGATGACCTCTATCGCGTGGGGACGATTGCCGCCGTTCACCGCCTCCTCCGCGCACCGGACGGCACGATTCGAATCCTCGTTCAAGGGCTGGAGCGGTTCCGCCTGGAAGAATTCGTTGCGGAAGAGCCGTATCTCCGCGCGAAAATCCGCCTCGCGCCCGAAACCGTCGAATCCGGCTTGGAGATTGACGCGCTCGCGCGAAACGTCCGCGACCAGTTTTCCAGCATCGCAGGGATGATTCCCTCCTTCCCGGAAGAATTGGTCTCCTCGATTTCCGCGCTCTCGGATCCCTTGCAGACGGCGTACACCATCGCGAATTTTCAGCGGATGGATTTGACCGACGCGCAGGAAATTTTGGAACTGGATTCGACGACGGAAAAATTGCATAAACTCATCGCCATCCTCGTCCGCGAGATGGAAGTGCTGCAACTGGGACAGAAAATCCAGAACGAAGCCCGCGAGGAAATCGAAAAAGTCCAGCGTGAGTATTTCTTGCGCGAACAACTGAAAGCGATTCGCAAAGAACTGGGCGAGAAGGATGAGCAGGCGGTCGAAGTCGAGGAATTCCGCGAGAAAATCGAAAAAGCGGGAATGTCGGAAGAGGCGAAAAAACTCGCCGAACGCGAACTCGATAGATTATCCCGTTTGCCTGTCGCGGCGGCGGAATACGGCGTTATCCGCACCTATTTGGATTGGCTGGTTTCCCTTCCCTGGAGCACCACCACGGAAGACAACCTGGATATTTCCCACGCGCGCGAAATTTTGGATACCGACCATTACGGCTTGGAGGATGTCAAAGAGCGAATCCTGGAATTTCTTGCGATTCGGCGTCTGCGATTGGAACGCAAAGATGAATTGGATACGCCCTCGGAAGATTTGATTCGACGCGAACGGGAAGGCGTGATTCTCTGCTTCGTAGGGCCTCCGGGCGTCGGCAAAACCTCGCTGGGACGCTCCATTGCCCGCGCGATGGGACGAAAATTCATCCGCGTGTCGTTGGGCGGGATGCGCGACGAGGCGGAAATTCGCGGGCATCGCCGGACGTATATCGGCGCGATGCCGGGACGAATTATCCAGGCGCTGCGCCGCGTCGAATCCAAAAATCCGGTTTTCATGCTCGACGAGGTGGATAAACTCGTTTTCGATTTTCACGGAGACCCTGCCTCGG
Source organism: uncultured Anaerolineaceae bacterium (assembly GCA_964505165.1). Classification (GTDB taxonomy): domain Bacteria; phylum Chloroflexota; class Anaerolineae; order Anaerolineales; family Villigracilaceae; genus CAZDGZ01. The sequence goes on from CAZDGZ010000042.1 coordinate 5,314, forward strand.
CTCTTCTCGAAGCGTTGGATCCGGAACAAAACTCGGAGTTTCGAGACCATTACCTCGAGGTCGCGTTCGACCTCTCGCAGGTCATGTTCATCACGACCGCGAACACGCTGGAAACCGTCCCCGGGCCCCTTCGCGACCGAATGGAAATCATCTGGCTTTCCGGCTATACGGAACGAGAGAAATTGGAGATTGCGCGCGGGTATCTCATCCCTCGGCAAATCCGCGAAAACGCGCTGCGCGAAAAAGAGATTTCCTTTACCGACAGCGCGCTGCGGATGATTGTCAATCAATATACCCGCGAGGCGGGGGTGCGGAATTTGGAACGAAAAATCGGCGCGATTTGCCGAAAGGTCGGCACGCGCATCGCGGAAGGCAAGGGACGTACCTTCCGCATTACGCCGAAACGCGTCGAAGAATTTTTGGATAGACCCGTTTTCCTCGGAGCGAAAGAATTGTCCTCCCGAATCTCGATTCCGGGTGTTGCCGCGGGGTTGGCGTGGACGCCATACGGCGGCGATGTCCTCTTCATCGAGGCGACGAGGATGCCCGGCTCGAAAGGATTTCAGGTGACCGGCTCTATCGGGAACGTGATGCAGGAATCCGCGCGGGCGGCGTTGTCTTATGTCCGCTCACGGGCGGAAGATTTGGGGCTGGATCCGCATTTCTTCGAGAAATCGGATATTCACCTCCACGTTCCGGCGGGGGCGCAGCCGAAAGACGGCCCCTCGGCGGGCGTGACGATGGCGGCGGCGTTGGTTTCTCTCCTTTCGGGGAGGAAGGTCCGCCCCGATGTGGGGATGACGGGGGAGATTACGCTGCGGGGGCAGGTGCTGCCGATAGGCGGTGTGAAAGAAAAAGTCCTCGCGGCGCACCGCTTTGGATTGAAGACGGTGATCCTCCCGAAACGGAACGAGCCGGATTTGGAGGACGTTCCCGATGAAATCCGAGAGAAGATGAAATTCGTTTTCGTAGAAACCGTAGATGAAGCGCTGGACGCGGCGCTGCAAAAGCGCGCATCTCGAAAACGCGGAACGACGAAAAAATCAAATCGTGCGAGGTGAAGAGAGACGATGCCTAAAGTGATGTTAGCGGAAGATGACGCGACCATGCTTTCTCTTTTGAAGACTCTCTTGTCTTTGGAAGGTTTCGAGGTCGCGAATGTAGATTTTGATTCGGAAAAAGTGATTGACGCCGTAAAACGCGAAAAACCCGATGTGCTGCTCTTGGATGTCCATTTGCCTAATGAAAATGGCATTGAAGTGCTTCGTCGAATACGGCAGGATGACGTGCTGAAGAAAATGCGCATAGTAATGACCTCCGGCATGAATATGCAAGAGGAATGCTTGTCTGCGGGCGCAAACGATTTTCTGCTCAAGCCGTATATGCCGGAAGATTTGATTGCGATGCTTCGCTAAATTTTTTGAAGGAGACGCCCCTCGTGGAGTTTCGATTGCGAACTTTCGCGTATCCAGAGGATTACGCGCCCGTGTATCGTTTGTGGGCGAATGCGGGGGAGGGGATTCATCTACGCCGTTCCGATGAAGCGGAGGAAATCGAAAAGAAAATCCAGCGAGACCCTGATTTATTCCTCGTCGCGGAGGCGGAGGGCGAGATTATCGGCGCCGTGTTGGGCGGATACGACGGGCGGCGCGGGATGATGTATCACCTCGCAGTAGCGCCTTCGTACCGGAACCGGGGAATCGGCGAGGCGCTGATGGACGAACTGGAACGGCGTTTGCGGGCGAAGGGGTGCATCCGCTATTATCTTCTCGTGACGAAAGATAACGAAACGGCTATTCGATTTTACGAGCGACGCGGCTGGGCCGTGATGGACGATTTGCTCGTATATGGAAAGGATTTATCGTGAAGACTCTTCGATTTGGTTTACTGACGGTTTCAGACCGTTCTGCTAGAGGGGAGCGCGAGGATGTATCGGGCGCGGTGGTCGCGGATTTTCTACGCGCGCGCGGCGGCGAAATCCCTCGCATGGATATTGTGCCGGATGAGATGGACGTTTTGATAGAGACTCTCATCGAGTGGGCGGATAGCGGCGAAATGGATATTCTCTTGACGATTGGCGGCACGGGATTTGCCCCGCGTGATGTAACTCCCGAAGCCACGCGGGCGGTGGTCTCTCGTCTCGCTCCCGGATTTGCGGAAGCCATGCGCGCCGAGAGCCTGAAAATCACCCCTCATGCCATTCTTTCCCGCGCGGTCGCGGGGATTCGCGGAGAGACTTTTATTCTGAACCTGCCGGGAAGCCCGCGCGCCGCATTGGAAAACCTTCGAGTGGTTTTCCCCGCGCTGCCTCATGCGGTCGAGTTGATGCAAAATGCGCCGAATGCCGAGAGGGGGCATGCGGCGACGCCGAAGGGATGAAAACTAGACAATCTCCCACCTTTCAGGTATCATTACTGCGTTCTGTGCCCGAACGGCATTTTTGCCGAGAGAGGGCTTTTTGCATGGGCAGTTCAAGATAAATGTGCGCCCATGTTTTGCCCGGAGAGGTACTGTCCCTTATCCGGGCTGTTGTTCGTCATCATGAAATTCATAAGGCGGCAGCCTGAAATCAAAAAATTTTTTGGCGTGGAGGCAAAATGTCGGATTTGATTAAGGAAATTGCCAGCGATCTTCAAAAGCAAATCGCTGCATACGAGCCGGAAGTCACCGTCAGCGATGTGGGGACGGTCCTCGAGGCGGGCGACGGTATCGCACGCGTATCGGGGCTGGCAAATGTCCAATCGCAGGAATTGGTGCAATTCGAAAATGGCGTGATGGGCGTAGCGTTCAACCTCGAAAAGGACAGCGTCGGCGTCATCATCATGGGCGATTATTCCGAAATCTCGGAAGGTATGCCGGTTCACTCCACCGGACGAATCGCCTCGGTCCCCGTCGGGGACGGACTGATTGGACGCGTGGTCAACGCGTTGGGCGAACCCATTGACGGAAAGGGTCCCATCCCCTTCGACCATTACCGTCCTATCGAGAGAATCGCTCCCGGCGTTGTGGCTCGTCAGGACGTGGATACGCCGGTGCAGACCGGCATCAAAGCCATTGACTCGATGATCCCCATCGGGCGCGGACAGCGCGAACTCATCATCGGCGACCGGCAAACGGGGAAAACCGCTATCGCCATTGACACCATCATCAATCAAAAAGGCAAGGACCTCATTTGTATTTATGTCGCGATTGGGCAGAAGAAAGCCGCAGTCGCCCGCACGGTTGCGCTTCTCGAAAAATACGGCGCGATGGAACATACGGTCGTGGTGCTGGCTTCGGCAGATGACCCTGCCGCGATGCAATATATCGCCCCCTATGCAGGCTGCGCCATCGGCGAAGAGTTCATGGAAACCGGACGCGACGCGCTCGTCATCTATGATGACCTTTCCAAACACGCGTGGGCATATCGTCAGGTTTCGCTGCTTCTCCGCCGTCCCCCCGGACGTGAAGCCTACCCCGGCGACCTCTTTTACCTCCACTCTCGTTTGCTGGAACGCGCGGCGCGCTTGGCGAATAAATACGTCATCGTCAAGAAAGATTTTGAAGGCGACCTCGCGGAAGAAAAAGACGCGGTAGACGGCAAAGTCTACGGCGGCCCGATTTCCAAAGAAGACGCGGAAAAAGCCCTCGAGGCAATGGACAACAGCGATGCGTACAAAGTCGTCAAAGTCAAAGGCTCTGGCGGCTCGCTTACCGCGCTGCCCATCATCGAAACCCTTTTGGGCGATGTCTCCGCTTACGTCCCGACCAACGTCATCTCGATTACGGACGGGCAGATTTATCTGGAAGGCAACCTCTTCAACGCCGGTATTCGCCCGGCAGTGAACGTCGGTATCTCCGTCTCCCGCGTGGGCGGCGCAGCGCAGACGAAAGCGATGAAACAGGTCGCGGGACGCCTCCGCCTGGATATGGCGGCGTACCGAGAATTGGCAGCCTTCGCACAATTCGGCTCCGACCTCGACGCGGCAACCCTCGGACAGTTGAAACGCGGTCAGCGTATGCAGGAAATTTTGAAGCAGCCGCAATACAAACCGGTTTCTCTGGAAAATCAGGTTATCGTGATTTTCGCGGGCACCAATGGATACGCGGATGATGTAGAGATTGACCGCATGGTGGAATGGGAAAACGCGCTCTTGCGCTATATGGAAACCTCGCATCCCGAAATCGGGAAAGCCATTGCCGAGGAAAAGCGTATTAGCGACGAAACCGAAAAGAAATTGCGAGAGGCGCTCGATACGTTCAAGATGACCTGGCAATAAGGCAGCGAGGCTCAAATGGCATCCGCACGAGAAATGCGGCTCCGCATACGGAGCATCAAAAATATCTCACAAGTGACCCGCGCGCTCGAAGCCGTCAGCGCGAGTAAAGTCCGCAAGGCGGTGGAAGCGGTGGAGGGCACACGTCCCTACGCGACGAAAGCGTGGCAGGTGTTGACTCACGTCGCCGCGCAGCCGGGACGGGACGCGCTGCATCCCCTCTTGACCACGCGGGAGAAAATCGAAAAGACGTTGGTCGTCGTCATCAGCGGCGATAGGGGGTTGGCGGGCGCGTATAACACGAATATCATTCGCTTCGTTCAGCAGAAATTCGACTCTTACCCTGTGCCGGTACAATACGTCGCCGTAGGGCGCAAAGGACGCGATTTGCTCCTTCGCCGGAAGAAAAACGTCATCGCGGAGTTCAGTCATCTCCCCTCCGCGCCGTCTTTTATGGATGTTTCTGCCATTGGACGGTTGGCGGTAGATGATTTCCTCGCCGGCAAAGTAGACGAGGTATATTTGGTCTACACTCAATTCGTGAATATGATTACTCAAACGCCGACGATGAAGAAACTCCTGCCGTTGGAAATCGATTCCGGCGAAGGGCGCGTGAAACCCTACGAGGCGGAACGAAAATATGCGGCATCGTATATCTACGAACCTGCAGAAGACCAACTCTTGAACGAAATCATCCCGCGCTTTACAGCGTTGCAGGTGTATCAGGCGGTTTTGGATTCGCTGGCAAGCGAACACGCGGCGCGTATGGTCGCCATGAGAAACGCGACCGACAACGCCATCGAATTGGCGGCGGCGCTGCAATTGGAATACAACAAAGTACGTCAGCAGGTGATTACCAGCGACATGCTCGATATTGCGGGCGGCGCGGAGGCGCTTGCCCAGTCCTTATCTCAAAAGAACATTGGAGGCGAGAATGGCTAAAGCAACCGGTCGGGTGGTGCAAATCCTCGGCGGCGTGGTGGACGTGGAATTCCCGGAAGGGCAACTCCCCGAACTCTTCGAAGCCCTGGAAATCGAACGCCCGAATGAGAAAAAACTGATTCTGGAAGTTCAAAAACATCTTGGCAACAACTGGGTGCGCTGTGTGGCAATGGATACCACCGATGGTTTGCGTCGGGGCGTTCCGGCGGTCGCGACGGGCAACCCGATTATGGTTCCGGTCGGCGAACCGACGCTGGGACGAATCTTCAACGTCCTGGGCAAACCGGTAGACGAGCAGGGACCTGTTGAAGCGTCAACCTATTATCCTATCCACCGCCCTGCGCCTCCCTTCGAGGAACAGTCCACCCGAACCGAAATTTTCGAAACCGGAATCAAGGTCATTGACCTCATCGCCCCCTTCACCAAAGGCGGCAAAACGGGTATCTTCGGCGGTGCAGGCGTCGGGAAAACCGTCATCATCATGGAACTTATTCGCTCGGTGGCGACGGAACATGAAGGGAACTCGGTTTTCGCAGGCGTAGGCGAGCGTACCCGTGAAGGGACGCAACTCTACCGCGAAATGATTGAATCCGGCGTGATGAAAGATACCGTCATGGTCTACGGGCAGATGAACGAGCCTTCGGGCGTGCGTCTGCGTGTGGCGCTTTCCGCGCTTTCGATGGCGGAATACTTCCGTGACCAAGGGAAAGACCTCCTTCTCTTCATTGACAACATCTTCCGCTTCACGATGTCCGGTTCCGAGGTCTCCGCGCTTCTCGGACGTATGCCCTCCGCCGTTGGCTACCAGCCGACTTTGGCGACTGAAATGGGCGAGTTGCAGGAACGCATTACCTCCACGCATCACGGCTCGATTACCTCCATGCAAGCCGTTTACGTCCCTGCAGATGACTACTCCGACCCCGCGCCGGTGGCGACCTTTACCCACCTCGATGCGACGATTGCCCTCGAACGCTCGATTGCAGAAAAAGGTATTTACCCTGCGGTAGACCCTCTTGCCTCCACTTCTCGTATTCTCGACCCCAACATCGTGGGCGAAGACCATTACACGACCGCGCGCGAGGTGCAGCAGGTATTGCAGCGCTATAAAGATTTGCAGGACATCATTGCCATTCTCGGTATTGACGAACTGAGTGAAGATGACAAACTCATCGTCTCCCGCGCGCGTAAAATCGAACGTTTCTTCTCGCAGCCCTTCTTTGTTGCGGAAACCTTCACCAACATCCCCGGCAAATACGTTTCCCTGAAAGATACCGTTGCCGGGTTCCGCGAAATTCTGGATGGAAAATGCGACGATATGCCGGAACAAGCCTTCATGATGGTTGGCACGATTGAAGAAGCCCGCGAGAAGGCAGAACGTCTGGCGAAAGAAGACTAGGGAGCGACAATGCCTATCCGTTGTGAGATTGTTTCTCAAGACCGTATGGTATACGAGGGTGACGTGGATATCGTCGTCCTGCCCGGTGCGGAAGGCGAAATGGGAATCTTGCCAAGCCATGCCCCGCTCTTGACGACCCTGAAATATGGCGTGGTCAAAGTGCGGAAAGATGGCGAAGAGGAGATTTTTACCGTTTCCGGCGGTGTCGCAGAGGTGCAGCCGGATATCGTTACCGTTTTGGCGGACGCGGCGGAAAACGTGGAAGAAATTGACGTGGCGCGTGCCGAAGCCGCGCGGAAACGCGCGGAAGAACTCCTCGCGGGGATTCGCCCCGAAGAGGATATGGATTCCTATCTGGCAATCGAAGCGGCGCTTCGCCGCTCCAATTTGCGGTTGGATGCCGTGAAACGCTATCGAAAGCAGAAGCGGCGTGCTCCGCAGCCTCGCTCGTCCGATTCTGAAGGACACTAAACTGTGGCTTTCTTTTCGAAAGACCTGGGGATAGACCTCGGGACGATTCATACCCGCATCGCGGATAGCGTGCAGGTGCTTCTGGACGAACCTACCATTGTCGCCATCGAAGTTGAAGAAGAGCGTATGCTCGAAAAGATGGTGGCGGTGGGCAAAGAAGCCCAGGATATGTACGGACGCGTCCCCGAAAACATCGAAGTAGCGCGGCCGTTGCAGCATGGCGTCATTGCCGATTATGTTGTGGCGGAAGCGCTGCTTTCGTATCTCTTGCAGCGCGTCAGCGGCTCTATGCGGCTTTTTCGTCCGCGTGTGATGGTCTCTGTCCCCTACGGCGTGACGAGTGTGGAACGCCGCGCGGTCTACGAAGCCGTTCTGGAAGCGGGAAGCCGCGAAGCCTATCTCATTCAACAATCTCTCGCGGCGGCGCTGGGCGTGGATTTGCCCATCGGTTCGCCTTCGGGAAATATGATTATTTCTTTAGGCGGCGGCGCGACGGAAGCGGCGGTTATCGCCATGTATGGGATTGTTTCAGCGGAGACGCTCCGTCTCGGCGGGCTGGATTTGGACGAGGCGATTATCACCTACACGCGCCGAAAATATGGCATCGTTTTGGGACAAAGCGCGGCGGAGCAGTTGAAACTCCGAATCGGCGCGGCGGTGCCGCAAGACGAAGAACAGAGCATGGAAGTTCAGGGTCAGGATCAGGTGACGGGTCTGCCGCGCCCCGTGACCCTGACGACGGGAGAAATCGTCGAGGCGCTGCAGGAGCCGCTCAAGGATATTGTCGAAACCTGTCGAAAAGTCTTGGAAAAAACGCCTCCCGATTTGGTCTCGGATATCATTGACAGGGGCGTGGCGCTTTGCGGCGGCGGCGCGTTGTTGCGCGGCATAGATAAGTTGCTGACGAAATCTCTTGGAATCCCCGCTTATTTGGTGGATAATCCCCTCACCTGCGTCGCCGAAGGGACGGCGCGCGCGTTGGAGATGTATCCCCTTTTGCGAAGGAATTTACCGAAAGCCGGATGAAAAAAGCCCCGCTTATGGCGGGGTTTTTTGATACGATGGCGACTTAGTCCGATTCGTCTGGGATGTAATAGGTCATCCCTTGCAGGTATGTCGCGGGGTCTACATATTCAATCCGCACATCCTCGGGGACGTGGATGCAAATGGGGGCGTAACTCAAAATGGCTTTTACGCCGCCCTGCGTCAATTTGTCTGCTGCGTTTTGCGCTTCGTTGCTGGGGACGGAGAGAATGGCGACTTTGATATTCGCCTCGCGAAGGGCTTCCGGGAGGGTTGCCGCGTCGCGAATGGGGAGTCCTTCCACTTCCTGCCCGATTTTCTCTGGGTGGGTATCGAAAAGCATGACGACTCGAAAGCCTCGGTTTTCGCATCCCTTGTATCGCGCGAGGGCGTGTCCGATATCTCCCATGCCGACGATGGCGACATCCCAGGTTCTATCTACCTTGAGAATCTCGCGTAGTTTCTCGATGAGGAAATCGGTGTGGTAGCCTGTACCTTGTTTTCCGAATTCGCCGAATTGCGAAATATCTTTGCGGATTTGCGCTGCCGAAACCCCGACCCATTCTCCCAACTCTTTCGAGGAGGTGATGAGGATACCGGCTTCTTTCATCCGTTCCAGCGCGCGGAGGTAGAAAGGCAGGCGGTGTACGGTGATTTCGGGTGGCGTTTTCTTTTTGCGCGCTTTTCTGCAGTTGTCTTCCTGAGTCATAGGTGATCCTTTGCGGTGGAATGGGATAAAAAGTGTACCATATCTCTGGAGGAGAGTTGGGTAGTTTGTTAGTTTGGTAGTTCCGTAGTTTGGTAGTTTGGTAGTTGGGGAGGGCTGATAGATTGGGAGTCTTCTTTCCCGCCTGTTAGTTCGGTAGTTTCGTAGTTCGGTAGTTGGATGGGAGGGGCTGGCGCATTCCGCGCGAATCTCGTTGCCCGAGTGTCCCGAAGGGACGTATCGAGGGCAACAGAAAACAAGGGAAGCATGTTTTCAAAACCGGCGAGTCTTTTTTCCCACAAAGGGAATGTACAGATTCGCGCGCGTGTGCCCTCACCCCCGCCCCTCTCCCAAAAATGGGAGAGGGGAGCCCGCGCCGCGCGCGAGACTTCCCAGCCCTGCCTCGATAAACTCGGCAACCGCCCAGCGGGGCTTTGTAGATGTAGCCGGAGGCTTTAGGCTCC
>CAZDGZ010000043.1:0-13937 GCA_964505165.1 uncultured Anaerolineaceae bacterium
CTCTCCCCCGCCCCCTCTCCCAAAACTGGGAGAGGGGAGTCCGCGCCGCGCGCGATTGCCGCTGCCCGAGTGCTCCGAAGGAGTGTACTGAGGGCAGCGATTAAAAAGGCAAGTTTTTTTCACAAAGGAGATGTACACATTCGCGCGCGTGTGCCCTCACCCCCGCCCCCTCTCCCAAAAACTGGGAGAGGGGACTCTAGCACAAAATTCTCAGAACTGGCGCGACCATTCCTTGAGCCAGCGCTCGATGACAACTTTCGTCTGAGTGTAAAACTCGACCGCATGTTTCCCCTGTGCGTGAAGCGAGCCAAAGAAACTGTCGCGCCATCCACTAAAGGGGTAAAACGCCATCGGCGCGGCAACACCAATGTTGATTCCGACATTACCGGAAAGTATCTCGTAACGGAATTTCCGCGCCGCCGCGCCACTGTTCGTGAAAATGCACGACATATTGCCATATTGTTCGGCATTGATAATTTGAATTGCCTCTTCAAGAGAATCAACGCGCAGCAACCCTAACACGGGTCCAAAAATTTCCGTCTCGAAAACCGTCGTTCCGGGGCGAACGTTATCGAGAATTGTCGGGCGGAGGAACGTGCCGTTTTCCAACCCCGGGATGACGGCGCCACGCCCATCAAGGAGCATGGTCGCGCCCTCGTCCAATCCCGTTTGAATCAAGCCTTCAATGCGGGCTTTGCTCTTCGGCGAGATGACGGGGCCCATCTGCACCCCCTCGTCCAAGCCAAAGCCTACCTTACGACTCCTGGCGGCGTCAACGATCCCCTCCACGAAGATGTCATGCGCCTCCCCAACCGCAAGCACCAGCGCGGTCGCCAAGCATCGCTGCCCTGCATTGCCAAAAGCGCTGTCCGCGAGGATGCGAATGGTCATATCCATATCCGCGTCGGGCATGACGATGGTCGCATTTTTCGCGCCGCCCTGCGCCTGGACGCGTTTCCCGTTTTGCGCCGCGCGGGAATACACATGCCGCGCCACCGGCGTCGAGCCGACAAAACTCACCGCCTTGACATCCGGGTGATCGAGGAGCGCGTTCACCGTATCCGCTGCGCCGTTGACGAGGTTGATAACGCCCTTCGGGAAGCCGGCTTCCTCGATGAAATCCATCACACGCTGCATCGTCATCGGGGTACGTTCAGAGGGCTTGATGATGCAGGTGTTGCCGGTCGCCACCGCATAGGGAAGAAACCAAAACGGAATCATGCCGGGAAAGTTGAACGGGGAGATAATCGCGGTCACGCCCAGCGGCTGACGGAACATATACTCGTCAATGCCGCGCGCGATGTCCTCGGAAGTGCCTCCCTGCATCAGCATCGGGATGCCCGACGCGACCTCCACGTTTTCGATGGCGCGCTTCATCTCCCCTTTGGATTCCTTGAAGGTCTTGCCATTCTCCTCGGTGATAATTCGGGAGAGTTCGTCTATATGCTCGTCGAGAATCGCCTTCAAACGGAAGAGATACTGAATCCTATCTTCCGCAGGAACGCGCCGCCACTCCGGATAGGCTTTCGCCGCCGCGCGTACCGCCTCGTCCACGACGCTTGCAGGAGAAAGAGGAGTCTTCGCAATCGTCTCCCCTGTCGCGGGGTTGACGACATCAAAATACGCCACGCCGGAAGGCGAACGCCAGCCGCCGTCCACATAATTTTTCAAAACTTTGGGGGTGCTCATAAACGCTCCTATCGAAAAGAAGATTTTACGAATTTCCGCTATTATACACCATTTTTCTATGCTACAAGCAGAAAAACCCTTGTTTCCTTACGAAAAACGTGCTATACTACGGCATATTCAAAGGATTTCGCAATGGAACTTGATAAAATTGACTACGACATCATCTCGATTTTGCAGCACGACGGACGCACGCCCTACACCGAAATTGCGAAGAAACTCAAGATTTCGGAAGGGACGGTGCGAAACCGCATCGCCCGCCTGACGGAAAATCAGGTCATCCAAATCGTCGGGCTGATTGACCCGTATCGTCTCGGATTCGATGCGCCCGCGATTATCGGGGTTTCGGTAGACCCGCCGAAGATAGAAGCGGCAGCGGAGAAAATCGCGACCTTTCCCGAAGTCAGTTATCTCATCATGGTTTCGGGAACCTTCGATCTCATCGTAGAAGTTCTCTGCCGCGACCGTCAGCATCTCGTCACGTTTTTGAACAAAAGCCTTCATCAGGTTCCCGGCGTCAACAGCACGCAAACCTTCCTAACGCTGCGAACCTTCAAGATGGCATACGGCGCAAGACCGATGTCATACTCCTCCTAAGTCCCCCAAAACCAAATTCGCCCGGAGGTCGCATGGATAATGAATTTGCAGTAGAACTGCGAAACGTCGTCAAGAAATTCGGAGAGGTCGTCGCCATCAACAACGTCTCTCTGAAAATTCGCCAGGGGGAATTCTTTTCGCTGCTAGGACCCAGCGGATGCGGAAAAACCACCACGCTACGCTCGATTGCGGGATTCGAGATGCCTACAAGCGGAGAAGTGCTCATCTACGGAGAACCGCAGGGCTATCTTCCTGCCTATCAACGCCCTGTCAACACGGTTTTTCAAAACTACGCGCTCTTCCCGCACATGACCGTCGCGCAAAACGTCGCATTCGGGTTGGAAATGAAAAAAGTTCCGAAAGAGGAAATCCACCGCCGTGTCGCAGAAGCCCTCGACTTAGTGCATCTGACCGGAAAAGAAAACCGCCGTCCCAAGCAACTTTCCGGCGGACAACAACAACGGGTTGCCCTTGCCCGCGCGCTCGTCAACCGCCCGAAAGTGCTCCTCCTCGACGAACCTCTGGGTGCGCTCGACCTGAAACTCCGAAAAGCGATGCAAGGGGAACTCAAAGCCTTGCAGGAACAAGTTGGCATTACCTTCATCTATGTCACGCATGACCAAGAAGAAGCCCTCACGATGTCCGACAGAATCGCGGTCATGAATCAGGGGAACGTGCTGCAAGTCGGCGGACCGGAAGACATTTACGAGCATCCGCGCAGCCGCTTCGTCGCGGACTTCATCGGAGAGACGAACTTCATTCACGGAGAAATCGTCGAAACGGGAGACATGGCGAAATTCCGCATCAGCGAAAAAATCGTCGTCTCCGCCGTCCACGCGGACGAGGAGGAAATCTCGAAGGGCGAAAAAGCCATTCTCTCGATTCGTCCCGAAAAAATCTTCATCACCCCTGCCGGCGAATATCCCAAAGTCGAAGGGGCGGAATCCTTCACGCATGTGCCGGCGATACTGGAAAAAATCGTCTACCTCGGCACGGATAGGCGGTATTTCGCGAAAGTCGCGCGAAAAGAAGAGGTCGTGGTTCGCGTCCAAAACACCGATGTCGGCAAAGACAACTTCAAGGTCGGAGACATCGTCCACCTTCACTGGGACAGTAAATACGCCCGTCTGTTGAAGGAGTAGGCGATGAAATCTCTGCAACGCTTTTTCAGGAAACACCCCTCCCTGCAAGCGTGGACTCTGCTGCTTCCTTCCGCGTTTTGGCTTTTCGTCTTTTTCATCGCGCCGCTCTTCATCGTGCTGGCGTATAGTTTCTTGGAACGCGGCACCTATGGCGGAGTCGTTTGGAATTTCACGCTGGAAAATTACAAGCGCACTTTCGACCCGCTTTATTTCAACACCTTCTTGCGCTCGTTTTATATCGCGGCGATTACCACCTTCTTCACCCTGCTTATCGGATACCCTCTCGCTTATTACATTGCCACTCGCCCCGCAAAACGCCGGGGGACACTTGTCCTCGCGTTGATGATTCCGTTTTGGACGAATTTTCTCATCCGCACCTATGCGTGGCTCACCATTCTGCGGACAAACACGGGACTCATCAATGTCACGTTGATGTCTTTGGGAATTATCCAGAAGCCTCTTCCCCTCTTCGGAAACGACCTCGCCATTGTCATCGGCTTGGTCTACGGATGGCTTCCCGATATGATTCTCCCCATCTACGCCACGCTAGAGCGTCTCGACCCTAGCCTCCTCGAAGCCGCAAGCGACCTCTACGCTTCGGGGACGAAAGTCTTCCTTCGGGTCATCTGGCCCCTTTCGTTGCCCGGAGTCGTCGCGGGATCCATGCTCGTCTTCATCCCCTCGCTGGGCGCGTTCGTCACCCCCGCGATTTTGGGAGGCGGCAAATCGCTGATGATAGGAAATATCATCAGCAATCAATTCCTAGCGGCGCATGATTGGCCCTTCGGCTCGGCAATTTCCTTCGTGATGATGGCTGTCATGCTCATCGCCACGCTGATTTACTTCCGCACCACATCCAGCGAAGAGAGGAGACAGGTATGAACGCAGAGTCCGCCCTTTCCAAAAACCTGTCCAGGCGAAGCCGAATCGCGCAAATCAAAAAGAAAACCGGAAACACCGCGTTTACGCTCTACGGCATCATCGGGTATCTCTTTCTCTACCTGCCCATCATCATTCTCGTCATCTTCTCGTTCAACGACTCTCGTTCTACCGCGCAATGGGCAGGATTTACAACCCACTGGTATGTGGACATGATTCACGACAGCCAGATTATTCTTTCGCTATGGAATAGTCTCTTCGTCGCGGTCGTATCCACCTTCATTTCCGTCATCATCGGGACACTCGCCGCCATTGCGATGGAACGTTATCACTTCACCGGCAAATTAATGATGGACGCGGTTCTCTACCTCCCCATCATCATCCCCGACATCGCAATGGCGATTATGCTGCTGATTTTCTTTGACGTAAGCGGAATCGGATTCGAACCCTGGAAAGTCAATTTCTTCGGCGTTCACCTCGCGGTCCCGTATTCCGTCATCATCGGGCATGTGGCGTTCAACATCTCCTTCGTCGCGGTCGTCGTCCGCGCGAGGCTCGCCCAAATGGATCAAACGCTGGAGGAAGCCGCTCAGGACCTATACGCGAACACATGGAAGACCTTCTGGCGAGTGACCTTCCCGATGCTCGTCCCCGGCATCCTCGGAGGCGCGCTGCTGGCATTTACGCTCTCGCTGGACGATTTCGTCATCACCTTCTTCACCAGCGGCGCGGGATTCAACACCCTCCCCGTCCGTGTCTTCAGCATGATAAAGAAAGGCGTCACGCCGAAAATCAACGCGGTTTCGACGCTCATGCTCATATTCTCTCTCGTTCTCGTCGGGATTTCCCTCATCTTAAGCAAAGGAGGTGACACAGATTCCCCCGTTGAGTTGACGCTTTAAACCAACAAATCTCTATTCCATACCAACAAAGAAGGAGAAGAAAAAAATGAAACGAACCCTCATCCTTGTGCTGACCGTTCTCGTTACGTTAGGCATGCTCCTCACCGCGTGCGGACCGAAATCCGCTCCACAGGAAGCCCCGCAAAGCGGAGAAAACGAATCTGCCGCGCCATCCGGCGAAGTAGAACCCGCGAAAGAAATCGTTTTCTACAACTGGTCTGAATACATTGACCCTGAAATCTACACCCTCTTCGAGGAAGAAACCGGCATCAAAGTCGTGGAGGATAATTTCTCCAGCAACGAAGAACTCCTCGCGAAACTGCAAGGCGGCGCGAGCGGCTATGCCATCATCGTCCCCTCGGACTATACCGTCAACATCATGAAAGAAGAAGGGATGCTGGCAACACTCGACAAAGACAACATCCCCAACCTCGCCAACTTGAACGACAACTTCCGCGACCTCTATTACGACCCCGGCAACGAATACTGCGTTCCCTATCAGTGGGGCACGACCGGTATCGGCTATCTGGACGGAGAAGTCGAAGCGCCGGACAGTTGGGCGGTTTTCTTCGACCCCGACAAAAACTCCCCCGCATACGGGCGCATGACGATGCTCGACGACACGCGCGAAGCATTCGCCGCCGCACTTGCCTATCTCGGCTATGACATCAACACCACCAACGAAGACGAACTCAACGAAGCCAAAGACCTCCTTATCCGCGCGAAACCCGCCCTTTCCGGCTACGACAGCGACACCTACGAAGACCTCCTCGCCTCCGGCGAAAACCTGATGGCGCACGGCTGGAACGGCGATTTCCTGCAAGCACAAGAGGATAACGAAAACATTGCCTACGTCATGCCAAAAGAAGGCGGCGTGATTTGGGTAGATAACCTCTGCATCCCCGCGACCGTCACTCCTGAAGAAAAACTCGCGGCGGAAATGTTCCTCGACTTCCTGCTTCGCCCGGACATCGGCGCGATGATATCGGAATACAACTGGTACGCCACCCCAAACAAAGCGGCGGAAGCGAATCTGGATGAAGAATTCCTCTCCGACCCAACCGTTTACCCGCCCGAAGAAGTCGTAAGCAAACTTCAGTTCATCAAACCTGTCGGCGAAGCCGAATCGTTGTATCAACGTCTCTGGGACGAAGTGAAATCCGCTCCCGTTCCCTAAACGCATTCACCGCAAGGGGCGCGGTGCCTTTGCCGCGCCCCTTTTCCATGCCCACGCTTCGAAATTCAAAAGCAGACGCCATGAAAACCACATCCTTCTGGTCGGATACCTACCCAAAGCCCGAAACCCTGCCGGTCGCCGACGCGCTCCCTGAACGCGTAGATGTCGCCATCGTCGGCGGCGGATACACAGGGTTGAGTGCGGCGCGCGTCCTCGCCAAAGCCGGCGCATCCGTTGCCGTGCTGGAACGCGAAACCATCGGATGGGGTGCATCCTCCCGAAACGGCGGAATCACCGGCTGCGGGCTTAAGCAAGGCGCACCGACCATCTTCAAGCGATACGGCGAGAGATACGGAAAAATCTTCTGGGAAACCTCGCTAGATGCGCTTGACCTTATCAAAGAACTCATTCGCGACGAAGGAATTGACTGCGACTGGCATCAGGACGGCGACCTTTCCGTCGCGTACAAACCTTCGCATTTCGAGGAGATGAAAGCGCGGCAGAAATGGCACAAAGAACATCTCAACCACGAACTCATCCTCGTCCCGCCCTCGGAACTGCGAAACGAAATCGGCAGCGATGCGTATTTCGGCGGCATCATTGACCCACACGGCGCGGGACTGCATCCGGCAAAACTCGTCTTCGGGCTTGCGGGAATCGCGGCGCGGTACGGCGCGAAACTCTGCGAACACGCGGGCGTCCTCGCCCTTCGAAGAATCGAAGGAGGATTCGAAATCCAGACTCGCCGCGGGATTCTTCGGAGCAAAGAAGTCCTTGTCGCCACGAATGGATACACGGACCGCGTTTTCCCTCGGATTCGGCGGAGAGTCATCCCCGTCGGCAGTTACAGCATCGTCACCGAGCCGCTTCCTGATTCCGTTCAACAGGAAATCAGCCCCAACCGCCGCGTGTTCTGGGATTCCAAGTGGTTTCTCAACTATTTCCGCTTGACGCCGGATGGACGCCTGCTCTGGGGCGGACGAAATAATCTCAGCACCTCGCTAGATTTGCACAAAAGCGCGCAGACTCTTCAGGCGCAAATGCTGCGCGCGTTCCCCCAACTTCGGGGAGTCGAAATCACCCACACATGGACGGGACAACTCGGCGTCACCTTCGACCTCATGCCCAACGTCGGACGGCTGAACGGTCTCCATTACGCTATCGGGTTCGGCGGTCACGGACTTCACATGGCGCTCTACACCGGACGAGAAGCCGCCCGTCTACTCAACGGCGAAATATCCACCACCCCCTTCGAGGAAATCTCACACCCGACCTATTTCTTCTATCGAAATCGTCCCTGGTTCTTACCCTTCGCGGTGCAATACTATCGTCTCCGCGATGCACTTTCCTAAATTCGTACACAGCGGGGCAGATACCCATACGCCCCGATATCTGATAATCGGAGAAACCTCATGTCTATGCAAGGAAAAGAAACCAAAGCACTGTTCCAAAAAGCGGAACAATTCATCCCCTACGGCGTGAATTCCAATTTTCGTTACTGGGGCGATGACGACACCATTGTCATCAAAAAAGGAAAAGGCGCGTATATTTGGGATATGGACGACAAGCGCTACATTGACTATCGTCTGGCGTTCGGGCCCATCATCTTGGGGCACGCGCACCCGAAAGTCAATCAGGCGGTTGCCGAAGCCATTCAGGGGGGCACGCTCTTCGCGTGGACGACCCCCTACGAAATCAGCGCGGCGGAACGAATCGTCCGCATGACCGGCGTGGACAAAGTACGTCTCACCAACACCGGTTCCGAAGCCACCATGCACGCTCTTCGCATCGCGCGCGCGTACACCAACCGCGAGAAATTCATCAAATTCGAGGGGCAGTATCACGGACAGGTGGACTACTTCATGTTCAGCACCGCGTCCTCGACACGGCGCTCCCTCGGCTCCCGTCGCAGCCCCATCTCCGCGCCCACGACCTCCGGCATTCCCCTAGACATTCGGCAATACGTCATCAACCTCCCCTTCAACGATTTCGAAATGCTGGAAAAAACCGTCAAAGCCAAATGGGGCGAAATCGCCGCCATCTTCGTCGAGCCTATGCTTGGCAACGCGGCAGGCATCCTCCCGGAACCCGGATTCTTGGAAAAAATCCGCGAACTCTGCGATGAATACGGAATCGTCCTTGTCTTCGACGAAGTCAAAACCGGCTTCCGAATTGCAAAAGGCGGCGCGCAAGAATACTTCGGCATTCGCGCCGACCTCGTCACCTACGCAAAATCCCTCGGGAATGGGTTCCCCATTGCCGCAATTGCCGGAAAAGAAGAGGTGATGATGACCATCCAGCCCGGAGCGACCGCGCACGGCGGAACCTACTCCGGCAACGTGGTCAGCGCGGCGGCGGCGAACGCGGTTCTCGAAATCATCGAAACCGAACCTGTCATCGAGACGATTCGTGCTCGCGGCGAATCCTTAATGAAGGGCATTGACGACATCCTCACAGAACAAGACATCCCCCACGTCGTCACCGGATTGCCCGCCATGTTTAGCATCATGCTCGGCAGCAACGAAGCGCCCAAGGATTTCCGCGGCTACCTTCAAACCGACGGCGAACTCTACGAAAAAATTGCGCTGAATCTCATCGCAAACGGCGTCATGCCGGATTCGGACGGAAGGGAACCCTGGTTCCTCTGCGCCGCGTTGAGCGAGGAGGACGTAAACGAAACCCTCAATATCTTCAACGACGCGGTCAAGAACGCCAAGAAATAACCTTTTCTCGACACACAGGAGGCGTCCCATGCCTTACGGGTATCACGGAAAAATCTTGCACGTTTATCTGGACGAACTTCGCACGGAGGTCG
Organism: uncultured Anaerolineaceae bacterium; assembly: GCA_964505165.1. Taxonomy (GTDB): domain Bacteria; phylum Chloroflexota; class Anaerolineae; order Anaerolineales; family Villigracilaceae; genus CAZDGZ01. Next base: position 9,199 of record CAZDGZ010000043.1, read on the forward strand.
AAACCCCGCCGGAAAGTTTCTACCGAACCTACGCAGGCGGGAGCGCCTTCGGCGCGTATTACCTTCTCAAACACACGCCCCCCCACGCCGACCCGCTCGGGCCGGAAAACACGCTCGCCGTCTCGTTGAGCGTCCTGACGGGCGCGTCCATTGCCGGACAAAGCCGCGTCAACGTGACCGCGAAATCTCCGCTCACCGGCGGAATCGGAGATTCGGAATCGGGAGGATTCTTCCCCGCCGAGATGAAATTCGCGGGCTACGACGCGTTCATCTTTCACGGCGCGGCAAAAACTCCCGTTTGCCTCTGGGTTCACGACGGCGAGGTAGAACTTCGACCCGCTGACCATCTCTGGGGAAAAACCACCGGCGAGGTGGAAGACCTCCTCAAAAAAGAACTCGGCGACTCGAAAATTCAAGTCATGCAAACCGGAATCGCGGGAGAAAAGAAAGTCCGCATGTCTGCCATCATCACCACCTCCAGCCGGGCAAACGGACGTACCGGCATGGGGTCTGTCATGGCAAGCAAAAATCTCAAAGCCATTGTCGTGCGCGGCAAAATGCGCCCTCAAATCGCAGACAAAAAAACCCTCACCGCCCTCGCCCGTTGGGGAGGCAAAGCCTTCCCTGAATCGGATGTATACGGGATGGGTCTCTTCGGCACAGCGGAAATCGTTGCCTACCAAAGCAAAGTCGGCGGGCTGCCGACTCGCAACTGGTCGAGCGGCACATTCGAACACGCAGAGGCCATTGACGGCAAAACAATGGCAGAGCAAATCCTAAAAGAACGAGAAACCTGCTACGCGTGCCCCATCCGCTGCAAACGCGTCGTCGAAGTGACGGAAGGGAAATATCCCGTAGACCCACGCTATGGAGGTCCCGAATACGAAAGCATCTCCACGCTGGGCGCATACTGCGGCATTGACGACCTGAACGCAGTAGCCTACGCCAATCAACTTTGCGCCATGTACGGACTGGATACCATTTCCACCGGCGCGACGATTGCGTGGGCAATGGACGCGTTCGAACACGGCATGCTCTCGACAGAAGACACCGACGGCATCGAACTCCGCTTTGGCAACGCGGACGCGATGGTACAGATGGTCGAAAAAATCGCCAAACGGGAAGGATTCGGCGACATCCTCGCGGAAGGCTCCGCGCGCGCCGCGGAGAAAATCGGACGCGGCTCCGAAGACCTCGTCGTCACCGCGAAAAAGCAGGAATTCCCCGCGCACATGCCGCAGGTCAAGCGTTCACTCGGACTCATCTACGCGGTCAACCCCTTCGGCGCGGACCATCAATCCAGCGAACACGATCCCTCCTACGGCGGATATCCCGAACGCATGGCACAACTTGGATTGACGAATCCGCAGCCCAACGATGTCCTAAACGAAGAAAAAGTCCGCTTCGCACTGACGACCGAATGGCTGTATTCCGCGATGGACAGTTTCAACGTCTGCCAATTCGTCTTCGGTCCTTCGTGGCATCTCTACGACGTGAGACAACTGGTCGAAGCCGTCAACGCCATCACAGGCTGGGATATAGACATCCCCACGCTACTCGAAATCGGAGAACGGCGGCTGAACCTTCTCCGCGCGTTCAATGCCCGCGAGGGATTCACCCGCGAGGACGACAAACTCCCCAAAAAGATGTACCAAGCCCTAAAAGGCGGCGCGAGCGACGGCGTATCTCTCACGGAAGAGGAACTCGAAGCCGCCAAAGACATCTACTACGAAATGGCAGGCTGGGATGTCGCGACCGGCATCCCCAAAAAAGAAACCCTCGAAGCCTTAGGGCTTGGATGGATTGAACTCTAATTCGGTTCTTCCCCGCGCGTTTGCGCGGTTGCAAACTACCTTCCCGAATGCGGAGGGTATAAAACCAGAAGGAGATTCAAAGTATGCGTATCGTTGTATTGGGCGGCGCGGGAAAGATGGGATCCATCGCCGTGCAAGCCCTCACCAAAGAAGACCGCGTAGATGAAATCGTCATCGCGGACTTCAACACGGAACAAGCCAAAGTCGTCGCCGACTATATCGGCAGTTCCAAAATCAGCGTTCAGCACGTGGATGTCAACGACCACGATTTGCTAGTGAAGACGCTGCAAGGCGCGGACGCCTGCTTGAACGCGACCGTCTACTACACCAACCTCCCCATCATGGAAGCCTGCATCGAAGCCGAAGTCCCCTACACCGATATGGGCGGACTCTTCCACACCACACTGAAGCAACTCAAACTCAACGACCGATTCGCGGAGAAAGGCATCAGCGCAGTCTTGGGCATGGGCTCCGCCCCCGGCATTCCCAACATCCAGTCTCGTTACGCCGCCGACAGGCTCGACACCATCGAGTACATCCGCATCTACGATGGGATCAAGCCGCCCGCGCCCGATGACATGCGGTTCACCTACGCCGTCCCCACAATTCTGGACGAGATGAGCCTCGCGCCGATGGTCTACCGCAACGGCGAATTCGTTGCCGAAGAACCGCTTACCGGCTTCGAAGATTATTGGTTCAGCGAGCCGCTCGGACTTTTGCCGATGCACTATTCCCTGCATTCCGAAGTCGCCACCATCCCCATCACCTTCCAAGATAAGGGCGTAAAAGAATGCTTCTTCAAAATCAATTACTGGGGCATGGCAAAGGAAACCGTCGAGAAGGTGCGCGTTCTCTCCGAATTCGGTTTCGACAGCGAGGAACCGGTCGAAGTGAAGGGAATGAAAGTCGCGCCCAAAGATGTGATGATTGCTATGATGGGGAATTTCGTCCCGCCCGTGACGGATTTCCTCGCGCCGCCGAAGAATCAACCTCCCGACTGGGTGAAAGAAATCGTCACCGAAGTCAAAGGGACGAAGGACGGGAAAGAAGTCGTCTACCGTTTGGGAACGCTGACCGTCAAAGGTGCGCTCCCCACCGGGACCGCGCCCGCCCTCGCCGCCATTTGGCTTGCGGAAGGAAAAATCGCGCCCGGTGTTCATCCGCCGGAAGCCGCGCTGGATCCCATCCCCTTCTTCAAGGATTTGGAACGGCACGGCATCGTAACGCGCGTCACCGTAACCCAGCCTGTTTAATCTCATCCGTTTTGGAAGCAGGGCAGAGTCATCCCTCTGCCCTGCTCTTGTTTGGAGACAGCCCTATGACCTCCCCTCTCGAACATCTCTCCCCCGTGTGGACTCATCTGACGGAAATTCAACCTGTCCGCGCCGAAGGCGTCTATCTCTACGACGAAGCAGGAAACCGCTACCTCGACTTCACCTCCGGCATCGGCGTCACCTCCACCGGTCACTGCCACCCCAACATCGTCGCAGCCATCAAGCAGCAAGCAGACGCCCTCCTCTTCGGACAAATGAACATCGTCATCCCTCCAAAAGCCGTCGCACTCGCTGAAGCCCTCGACGCCGTGACGCCCCCTCCCATTGATACCTTCTTCTTCTCCAACTCCGGCGCAGAAGCCATCGAAGCCGCCGTCAAACTCGCCCGCCAAACCAGCGGTAAACGCAACATCATCGTCTTCCAAGGCAGTTTCCACGGACGAACCGCTCAGACGATGGCGATGACCACATCCAAATATATCTACCGCCATCATTATCAGCCTCTCCCTGCAGGCGTTTTCGTCGCCCCCTACCCCTACGCCTTCTTCTACGGCTGGGACGAAGACGAAACTATCCGCTTCTGCCTCAAACAACTCGATTATCTCCTCCACGGACAAACCCCTCCCGATGAAACCGCTGCCATCATCATTGAACCCGTCCTCGGCGAAGGAGGATACGTCCCCGCTCCCAAACGCTTCCTCCAAGAACTCCGCCGCATCTGCGACCAAAACGACATCCTCCTCATCGCCGATGAGGTCCAATCCGGCTTCGGACGAACCGGCAAGTTCTTCGCCTTCGAACATGCCAACATCGTCCCGGACATCGTCGTGATGGCAAAGGGTCTGGGCAGTGGTCTGCCTATCTCCGCTATCGGGGCATCCCGCGCTCTCATGGAGCAATGGGAACCCGGCACACACGGCGGAACTTACGGCGGCGGGAGCGCACTCCCCCTCGCAGCAGCACTCGCTACCGTCCAGACCCTCCAAGAAGAGCATCTCGTCGAGAACGCGGCGAACATGGGCGACTATCTCCTCTCCCGTCTGCGAGAAATCCAAGAACGCACCCCCGCCCTCTTGGATACGCGCGGTCTCGGATTGATGATTGCCACAGAATTCAAAGACAAAGCAACCGCAAAAGCCGTGCAGGAGGCGTGTTTGAAAGAGAACCTCCTTCTGCTCACCTGCGGCACTTACGGCAACGTCATCCGATGGATTCCTCCGCTCGTCGTCTCGAAGGAGCAAGTTGACGAGGCGCTGGAGATTTTTGGGAGGGTAGTTCGGTAGTTTCGTAGTTGGGTAGTTTGGTAGTTGGATAGTCTGGTAGTCAGATAGTTGGCTAGTCTTGTAGTCGAGGGAGGGCTGATGGTTTGGGAGTCTTCTTTCCCGCCTGTTAGTTCGGTAGTTTCATAGTTGAGTAGTTTCGTAGTTGGGGAGGGATTGGCGCATTCCGCGCGAATCTCGTTGCCCGAGTAGCCCCGCTAGGGGCGTATCGAGGGCAAAATTGGCGAGTCTTTTTTCCCGCAAAGGGGATGTATAGATTCGCGCGCGCGTGCCCTCACCCCCGCCCCCTCTCCCTAATGGAGAAGGGAGCACGCCTCGCGCGCGAGACTCCCAGCCCCCGAAAGGGGGCTTTGTAAATCTAGCCGGAGGCT
>CAZDGZ010000044.1:0-13845 GCA_964505165.1 uncultured Anaerolineaceae bacterium
CCCTCTCGCTCGACGAAGTTTTCGAGAAAATCATGTCTTTTTGCAAGAAAGAAACCGAAACATGAAACAATATCCTCTCTTCGAAATCAGCGAAGAGAAAGAAACGCGCCAAAGGAAAGAATGGGGCACCTTCAAAGACAGTTTACGCGCACCCATCCACAATTGGTTCACATATCCTGCCGGATTTTCCTATAAAGCCGTAGAAGCAAGTCTTGCCGCACATAACATCACGGAAGGGCAAGTCATCTACGACCCATTCATGGGATCCGGGACAACGAACCTCGCAGCGAAGAAACTTGGAATTTCTTCATACGGTGTAGAGGCGCATCCTTTCGTATTCAGAATTGCCAGAACGAAACTCAACTGGGAACTCAATCAGGATGCTGTTTTAGAAGCCTTGCGCAAAATTGAAAACGAAGTAAAAAAGAAGAAGGCAACTCAAGTTCTTCTTTCTCTAGAGGATGAGTTTCCGCCGCTCGTCTTGAAATGTTATGCCAATTCAACCCTGCGGGATTTGCTCTTTATTCGTAACGCCATTCTTGAACACGAATTCCCGGAAGACATCGCCGATTTTTTCTTCGTTGCATTGACGGCGCTTCTCCGTCAAATTTCCACAGCCGCCACAGGATGGCCCTATATCGCACCAAAAAAACAACCTCGCTACATAAAAACGCCTTGCACGAATTCATCGGTCTTGTATACAAAATGCTTAAAGATATTCGTACGATGATTCGAGAGGCAAATCCCCGCTACGAAAATGCTTTTCACCGTATTTACAATACGGATGCTCGCAACGTGCAGGCATACATCTCGGACGAAAGCGTAGACCATGTGTTTACCTCCCCTCCCTACCTGAATAATTTCGATTACGCCGACAGAACCCGGCTAGAACTCTATTTTTGGGGAGAAGCAAAAAACTGGGGAGAGATTTCCAGAAATATCCGCACGAAACTCATCACTTCTGCAACGACACAAATTTCCAGAAGCGATCCCCGTTACACCCTTCCCCAAACACTTCCCGACGATGTTCGCGAATTTCTTCAAGACGCCATACGGCAACTGGGAAAAATTCGCCTTACCCGCGGAGGAAAGAAAAGTTACGATTTGCTCGTCGCCGGATACTTCAAAGATATGGCAAGCGTTCTCGAAGAAACCTACAGGGTACTCAAACCCCACACATCCGCCGTTTTCGTTCTTGGAGATTCCGCGCCTTATGGCATCCACATTCCCACCGATGAACTCATCGGAAAAATCGGCATTGGGAAAGGATTTGCCTCTTACGATATCGAGGTGCTTCGCAAGCGCGGAGGAAAATGGAAGGAAAACCCGCAGCGTCATAATATCTCCCTCAGGGAATCCATTGTCACCTTGACGAAGGATTAGCACCATGAAAACGAAAATCCAAAATCCCGGCAGCGCGCTTGGAGAAGCCGTTGGCAAAGAAATGGAAAAAGCCCTCAACGCTTTTCTGACAGATTTAACGGAAAAGGTCGGGTACTACTTCCTCAGCAAAAGCCCCCTCAAAAACCGGCAAGGGAAAGCCAAGAAACTCCTCATGTACGACGCATTTGGCACAGCCTATAACATTGATGCAGTTATCGCGAACGAAAGTATGCAGCCTATTATCTTGCTGGAATTCAAATATCTTCGGTACAAGAAACATAATTGGGATAAAGGAAGTTGGATTTGTACCGCGCATCCCGCGTTAAGGAGGCGATATACGAGCATCCGCAGTTCCATCGCCATTCTCGCGGGAAACTGGAGTTCGACCTCCCTCGCTATGATGCGAAGTTTCGACATCAACATTTTTCTCATCCCCTTTTCGAGAATCACTTCCCTTCTAAAGACATACGGAATCGTCTTCGATTGGGATGAGAAAGACAGAATCGGCGCACAAAAAGCATGGGAGACTTACCTCTCACTCTCGGATGCAGAAAAACAGGAAATCGGCGAAAAAATCATCCAAACAATACGCCACGAATTAGAAACCCTAATTCTAAACATTCTGGACGAAAGTTTGGAACGAAAGGTCGAACGAATCACTATCGAATTACATTCGAATCTTGGAGAAATCAAGGTACAAGAATTTTCCACAATCGAAGAGGCAATTGAATTTCTCAACCAGCACGAACTAAAAACCGTCTTCATCGAAAGCGGAGTTCTCACCCTATTCGACCTGCCTCCAAAGAATTAAGGTCTTACTTCAAGATAGCGCAAAACACTTTTTGACAAAACCCTCTTCCCCTGCTATACTCAACGCATTGAGGACGAATCTTACTGCCCTCTGGCAGTTTTTTACACGACGCAGGCACGAATAAAGATGTAAGAAACCCCGGAAGAAAGATTTCGCGGGGTGTTTTTGTTTCGCGCCTTCCCTTATTTTTCTATATTCAAAGGACTTTCTATGAGTAAAACCAAAAAACTAAAAATCATTCCCTTAGGCGGATTAGGGGAAGTGGGGAAAAACATGATGGCGTATCAATACGGCGAAAATATCCTCATCGTAGATACCGGAATCATGTTCCCTGAAAACGATATGTTGGGGATTGACTACATCATCCCGGATTACGAATATCTCCGCGACAAGGCGCATTTGGTGCGCGGCATCGTCATCACGCACGGACACGAAGACCACATCGGCGCGATTCACCATGTTCTCAGCGACATCCCCGCGCCGGTCTACGCGACGCCGCTCACGCGCGGACTCATCGAGGTCAAACTCGCGAGAAACGGGATGAGCGGTAAAGCCGACCTCCGAACCGTACAAGCAGGCGACGCCGTACAAATCGGCCCATTCAACGTGGAATTCTTCCACGTCTGCCACTCCATCCCCGATTCCGTCGCGCTGGGCATTGACACGCCGGCAGGACTCATCGTCCACATGAGCGACTACAAATTCGACCATACGCCGGTAGACGGCTGGCCCACCGACTACGCTAAATTGGCGGAATTTTCTCAACGAGGCGTGGAACTTCTCCTCGCCGATTCGACGAACGCAGAACGCCCCGGCTGGACTCCCTCGGAGCAAGTCATTGGTCCCGCGCTGGATAAGGTCTTCGCCGAAGCGCCCGGACGAATCATCGTCGCGTCCTTCGCCTCGCTCATCTCACGGATGCAGCAGGTCGCGGACGCCGCGGTGCGTCACAAACGGAAACTCGCTTTCGTCGGCATGAGCATGGTAGACAACGCGAAAATGGCACGCAAACTCGGCTATCTTTCCGTGCCGGACGATACCCTCGTCCCCCTCGACCAGGCGCTCAAGATGAAGCCGAAAAAAGTTGTGTTGATGGGAACCGGCTCTCAAGGCGAACCCTCCTCCATCATCGGCAGACTCTCCACCGGAACGAATCGCCAATTCGACCTCCAGCCGAAAGATACGATTGTCCTCTCCTCGCATCCCATTCCGGGGAACGAAGAAGCCGTCAGCAAGACCATCAACCGGCTGCTGCGCCGCGGCGCAAATGTCATCTATGACGCGATTCTCCCCATCCACGTTTCCGGGCACGCGAGCCAAGAGGAGCAGAAATTGCTGCTCAATCTGGTGCGCCCGCGTCATTTCATCCCCATGCACGGGGAATTGCACATGCTCAAACGTCATGCGGACTTAGCGAAATCGGTTGGCATTCCCGAAGAAAATATCCTCGTCGTCGAAAACGGACAAATCGTGGAACTTGCCAACGGGAAACTCTCTCTTGGCGAACGGATTCCCGGCGGCTACGTTTTCGTAGACGGACGCAGCATCGGCGACGTGAATCACGGCGTGATGCGCGAGCGGGAACGCCTGTCGCAAAACGGGATTTTCCTCATTGACCTGAGCATTGACAAATACTCCGGCAGAATCCTGCACACCCCAGAAATCATCACACGCGGATTCGTCTCTCCAGAAGAAGCGGAGCGGCTCATCCCTCTCGCACAAAAGAAGGTCATAGATATCGTACACGGCGGGCTGGACGATGAAAGAACCATCATCAACGCTATCCGCTCTTTTCTCTACAACGAGACCAAACGCCGACCAATGGTCTTCGTCACGTTGAGTAAAGCGTAAGCCATCCCTTCCCAACAAAAAAGCGGACTTGCTTGCCGGCAAGTCCGCTTTTTTTCGTCGCTGTCCTTCTATCTAGGTTCGATAACCAAATCGTAGATACTCACGTCCACTTTGACATCGCCATCGCCCACATGTGTACGATAGCCCAAAAAGAGATAGCGAGGAGCAAAGCGAATGTACAACGGGGAAAACATCTGTCCATAAGAACCGGCTCTCGAAACCTCGAATTTCGTCCCCTCGACCGTCAAGGTCAAGCGATATCTCGTGGGACTTTCATACGCGTGGTATCGAGCCACGAAACGAGGATAATCTAGCCGTTCTATCTCCATCAAATCGAAAAAGCCGTCCCCTTTAGCGAATAGATATTTTCCAATGGGTGAACTCGTAGATTCCGCAATACCCATCCACACATCCGCATTTTCCACACTCTTCACATCCAGAGAAAACGTAACCGAAACATTTGTCGGAAGAGGAAGCATAATACCGGCCGTCATCGGAGTGTGAGCATCTTGCGTAAAGATATCCAATTGCCCATCGAGCGCCGAAATTCCCCAAGGCAACAAAACATAGCAGCCTTCTTCCATTCTCGGCACTTCGCCATTCTTATTGTAGAAAGACCAGATAGAGGAAGAAATACAATCTTGCTTCCAATCATCGCCTGGAAGTAAAAGCGGCGTAGCCGTTGCCGTCGGGGAAGGAACAGCCGTCCGTGTCGGAGCAAGCGTCCTCACGGGAGTTTCCGAGGGAATCGGCAAAGGAGTATCCGATACAGCAAAGGTCGGCGGCAAAGTCATCGTCGCCGTCACGGTAGGCGTGGAGGCCGCCTGTGCCTGTCTCGAAACGATATAATCAAAAATTTTCCCGCTTCCAAAAAACACCGCTAATAATGCAGTTATCGCCGAAATCAACTTTATAATTATTTCAATTTTCTTCATCGTCTCACCTTTTCTTCTCTGCCCCTATTTCATAAAGGCATTCTGAAAATAGTATATCTCAAATCCAACATTGCGAATTTGCAATTTTGATAATTTCAAAATCCGTATTGCCTTTTACCCTGCGAAACTCTCACACGGCTTCCCGCAACTCAGGGTAAAATAATCTTCCCAGTGATATTTCTTTTCCCCGGAAGACCCATTCTCTTTGAGACTGCACATGATGCGCCAACTTGCCCTCACCGCCCAAACTCTTTTCGGAATTCGTCTCACGGAACGACAAACCCTTGCGCTCGCACGATACGAACAGGAACTCCTCGAATGGAATCGCAAATACAATCTCACCGCCATTCGAGATTCGGAGGGGATTCGCGTCCGTCATTTTTTGGATTCTTTTTCATGCGTGCAGGCATGGCAAGACTCCCCTCCCCGCTCGCTCATAGACGTGGGGACCGGCGCGGGGTTTCCTGGGATTCCGCTGAAAATTCTCTACCCCTCCATGCGCGTCACGCTGGTCGAATCGGTGGGAAAGAAAGCGCGGTTTTGCCGCCACATCATCGAAACGCTTGAATTAGAGGGAATCGAAGTGATTCAACGCCGCGCCGAAACCCTCGGACAACTGCCCGAACATCGGGAAACCTACGATTGGGCAATCGCTCGCGCGGTCGCGCGGCTCCGCGTTTTGAGCGAATACCTCCTTCCCCTCATCCGCATCGGCGGAACCATGCTGGCGCAAAAAGGGGAACGAGGTCCCGCGGAAATCCCTCCGGCGGAAAACGCGATGACTCTCCTCGGAGGACATTTCCGCCGCATGATTCCTATCACCCTCCCCGGCGTTGCGGAGGAACGCTATCTCATCCTCGTAGATAAAATTGCCGCGACCCCGCCCAAATATCCGCGCAAGCCGGGAATTCCCGCGAAACGTCCCCTCTGATGACGACCTCCCCTCCTGTCAAAGCCCCGGGACGCCTCCGTCCGCTCAACATCGCCCGCGACCTCTCTGCGGTTGCGGATTTGGTGGAATTATGTTTCCGCGACACAATGGACGAAGAGGGACGCGGCTATGTCCGTCAGATGCGGCGCGCGAGCCGCGATAAAGCCTTCCTTCGCTGGGCAAGTTTGAAAATCGAAAGCGTCTCGATGCCGCTCTCAGGGTATGTGTGGGAGGAGGATGGACGCATTGTCGGAAACGTGAGTTTGGTTCCGTTTCGACGCGGCAAGCGAAAAATCTATCTCATCGCCAACGTCGCGGTCGCCCCCGAACTTCGGAGAAAGGGCATTGCCCGCGCCCTCACGCTTCGCGCGGTGGAACACGCCCAACGCGCCAACGCCGCGGAAATCTGGCTCCACGTCCGCGAAGAGAACCTCGGCGCCATCCATCTTTACGAGACATTGGGATTTGTCCAACGCGCCCGCCGCGCGACCTGGCGTCCCAAAGAAAACCCGCACACACTTGGATCGGAACGCGGTATCCAAATCGTCCCCCGCCGCCGCGCATACTGGAATACGCAACTTCGTTGGCTCGAAGAGACCTACCCCGCTTCCATCCTTTGGTATCATTATCCCGATTGGCGCATCTTCGGCACCGGCGCAAGGCATTGGATTCATCGCCTTTTCGTCGAGAATGATTTGCGTCAATGGGCGGTAGTCAAAGACGACGCGCTACAAGGCGTCTTGTCTTGGCAGCCTTCGCTCCGCCGCTTCGACCCTATATTTCTCGCCGCCGCGCCCGACGCCGATTCGGACGCGATACGCGCATTACTGCTCTACGCGCGTTGGCAACTCGGTCGAAGACGGCTCACGCTCGATTATCCCGCCGGAAAAGACACCGAGGCGCTCCTCGCTGCCGGTTTCCGCCTCCGCCACACCCTCGTATGGATGCAAGCGGAGAAGACGATTTTGAATTCTAAACAAAAAAGGAGTATTCCATGACCCGCTTTTTACTTCGATGGGGAATCAACGCGCTGGGACTTTTCGCAGCCGTCCGCCTCGTGAACGGGATTTCGCTTCCCGGCGCGTGGTATTCCGTGATTTGGCTCGCGCTCATTTTCGGGCTTATCAACGCGCTGCTTCGTCCCCTGCTCAAGATTCTCACCTGCCCTCTCATCCTTCTCACGCTAGGGCTGTTCACCCTCGTTCTCAATACCTTCCTCTTCTGGCTCACCAGCGTCATCGGGCGCGGCGTAGGAATCCCGATGACAATTGCGCCGCCGACATTCTGGAACGCGTTTCTCGGCGCGCTCATCGTAAGCCTCGTGAGCATCGCCATGAGTCTAATTTTTCGGGACGAATTGAAGAAACGGTAAAAGGGCGCGCGTTTTTCCGCGTTATCCAAGCCCCGGCAGATTTCCCGCTGGGGCTGCTTTTTTTACCGCGCGGAGAATGGCTTGCGCGAAGACCTCCGCCGCGTACGCGCCCAATGTGGAGATATCCGCCTTCTTGTCGCCCGTCGAGAGCGCGAAAATCGTATCGCCATCCAGCATGGTATGCGCGGGGCGGATAACCCGCGCCAGCCCGTCGTGCGCCATTTGCGCGACTTTGGTCGCGCCCGCTTTGTCGAGATGGGCATTGGTCGCGACAAGCCCGATGACCGTATTGCCCCGCGCGGCAAATCGCATCACCGTGCGCCCCGGAAGCGTCTTCATCGTTTCGAGGGTATCGGCAAAGCCGCCCTCCTCGCCAATGCGGAAGGGACCCGCTTTCGCCGCGCGCGTACCGGCGAGGATTTTCCCCGTCTCCGGGTCTATCACATCGCCAAACGCGTTGACCGCGACAATCGCGCCGAGGATGACTCCGCCGCCAAGCGAAAGGCTTGCCGTGCCAATCCCCGATTTCATCGCCTGCTTCATCCCGAGGATTTTTCCGACCGTCGCGCCCATCCCCGCGCCCGCGTTACCCTCTTTCGGCGGCGCAGAAGACGCGGAAGATGCCGCGCGGTAGCCCATCGCGGCATCAGGTCGAAGGTCCGAGCGCCCCACCGCGATATCATATAAAACCGCCGCAGGGACGATGGGGACGCGCGCCGCGCCGGTATCCAGCCCAATGCCGTTTTCCTCCAGATAACGCATCACGCCGCTTGCCGCGTCCAGCCCGTAGGCAGAACCGCCGGTCAGCAAAACAGCGTGAACGCGGTTTACGAGGTTAACGGGGGAAAGTAAATCGGTTTCGCGCGTGCCGGGCGCGCCGCCGCGAACATCCACACCTGCGACCGCGCCTTTTCGGCAGAGAATCACCGTACAGCCGGTCAGCGCTTCTTCGTCCTCCGCATGCCCGACTTCAATACCGGGGACATCGGTAATCGCGTTTTGCAGCGCGCTCATTTCAGGTCACGAATCAAGCCGATGAATTCCTGCCACTCCTCTTCGAAGAAGTGAAGCGTGACGTTATTGAGTTCGATGTGATAAGTAGTTTCGCCGTCCGGTTCTTCGGCTTTCCAAATCAAATAAGAATCGGTTTCTGCTAACGTAGTCGTTTTTGGTTCGGGAGGGTTCATCATTGCTCCTTAAAGTCCGCGTTCGCCGCGAATATATGGGACGCCCAACGCCGCCGGCGCGCCAATGCGTTTCCGCATGGCTTCGCGCGAACCGATGACGAGGACGACAATGGTAAAGGCATAGGGAATCATCTGGAGAAAGAATCCCCAGTACGGGTTGTAATAAAAGGGATTGGCAATGCCAAAGAGCATCGTCGGGCCCTGGATATCCAAAATGAAACGCCGCAGCGCCCCGAAGATGTACGAGCCGCCCGCCGCCCAAAGCGGATCCCACTGAGCGAAGATGACCAGCCCGACGGCAATCCATCCCTGCCCCGCCGTCGTCAATTCGCTGAACCAGCCGGGAGAGATAGCAAGGCTAATCGTCGCGCCTGCCAACCCCGCCAGCACGCCGCCCACGAAGACATAGAAATAGCGCAGACGGTAGACGTTGATTCCGAGCGCGTCCGCTGCTGCGGGATATTCTCCCACCGCGCGGAGGTGCATCCCCGGACGCGTGCGGTTGATGTAGTACCACGCCATCGGAGCGAAGAGATAGCCGACGTACACAAGGACATTTTGATTGGTAAAGAAAATGGGGCCCAACACGGGAATCTTGGAAAGTATCGGGATAGAAAACGAGGGCAGCAACGCAATCGCGCCCGCTTTACTCAACCCCTCTCCCAAAACAAGGCTGATGCCCGTGCCTACGAAAGTCAGCGCCAGACCACTGACCACCTGATCCGCCTGAAGGGTAATCGAAATGAACGCGTGGATTTGGCTGAGCAGCCCCGCCGCGAGCATGGCAACGAGGACTCCAAGCCAGGGGTTGCCGGTCGAGACCGCGACGCTGTACCCGCTCATCGCGCCAATGAGCATCATCCCCTCTACGCCGAGATTCAAAACGCCGGAACGTTCCGCAAAAAGTTCTCCGATGGTGGCAAAGAGAAGCACTGTTCCACTTGCAACGCCTGCTTGCAAAATGACGATGAGATCCATTAATCTTCCTCCTCCATGTCCAGGCGCTCAACGCGGATGCGATACCGCAAGAGAAAATCGCTCGCAATCAAACTGACGAGGATGATGCCTTGAATCATCTTCGGGACCCCGGAGGGCTGAATCTCCCGTCCGGCAAGAATCAACGCGCCGAAAAGAATGGACACCAGGATGATAGCAAAGGGGTTCAGTTTCGCGAGCCATGCGACGATGATGCCTGTAAATCCGTATCCTGCCGCAATAGGGGAGGTCTGCAAACGATGGACCACGCCCGCGATTTCCGACATGCCGCCAAGTCCCGCGAGCGCGCCGGAGACCATCATCACGAGGGTGATGTTTTTCGCGATGCCAATTCCCGCGTACTTCGCCGCGCGGGGGTTGTCGCCAATCAGACGAATTTCATATCCCCAGCGGCTGTGATAGAGAAGCAGCCAAACCGCGAACGCGGCGATAATCCCAATGAGCAGCCCGGCATGGGTCGTAAGCCCTCGAAATGCGGGGATTTTCTTCCCATAATCTGCAAGCCGGGGAAGCCAAGCGGCTTTGGGAAATTTCGCGCTCATCTGAAAACCGCGTTCACTCCACACGCCGAAGACGAAGAAATTGACCCACGACACGGCAATGTAGTTCAGCATGAGGGTGCTGATGATTTCATTGACGTTGAATTTGGCTTTCAAGTAGCCGGGGATAAATCCCCACATGGCGCCGAAGCCCATCCCCGCAATCATCATCGTGAGCAGGAAGAGCCAGCGGGGGCTGTCTTCGGGAACGATATGCGCGAGGACGACCGCGCTCGCGCCAAACGCGCCCATAATGAATTGCCCTTCTGCGCCGATGTTCCATAACTTCATGCGGAAGGCGATGGCACAGGCAAGGCTCGTGAGGAGAATAGGCGTCGCCTTGACAATGGTATCGGAAAGGACGCCGACGCTCCCGAAAGACGCGTTCGCGATGTGAACGTAGGATTTCCAAGGGTCTCCACCCGCCAATGCGATGAGCGCCGCGCCAATGAGGAGGGCGACAAGAATCGCGCCAAGCGAAAGTAACGCCGGATACCAACGCGGCGGCTCTTCCAATCTCGGTTCAAGACGGATTCGAAACGGCAGCCCTCGTCGGGAAGAAGCAAGAGGCTTCGGTTCAGGATGTTCAAGCATGGGCTTCGACTCCTTTTTCGATTTCTTCCATCGGGGTTCCGGTCATCATCAATCCGATGGTTTCGATGAGGGATTCTTCCGGTTCGCCTTCGTGAATGGGAACTTCGCCCATGATTTTTCCCTCATAGATGACGGCGACGCGGTCGCTGAGGGCAAGGAGTTCTTCCAACTCCTCGGAGATAAGCAAAATTGCCGCGCCTGCCTCCCGCTGCGCCAAGAGGAGACGCTGCACGCCCTCGATTGCCCCAACATCCAATCCCCGTGTCGGTTGTACCGCGACGAGGAGCGCGGGTTTGCCAGAAATTTCGCGCGCCAAAATCACGCGCTGCAAATTCCCGCCCGAAAGGAGACGTACCGGCGTTTCCACTGTCGGAACGATGATGTCGTAGGCTTTTTTCAGGTCTTTGGCAAATTGCGTTGCCGCAAGCCGGTTGAGCAGCCCGTGCCGCGCAATCGGAGGCTTGCGGTAAGTCTTCATAATGACGTTATCGGTTACGCTCAAATTCGGCGCTGTGCCCACATGAGTTCGGTCTTCGGGGACATGCGCCACGCCGCGTTGGATACCGAAACGCGGAGAACGGTTGCTGATGGCTTCTCCCTGCAAGAGGACTTCTCCACTCGTACACTTTCGCATGCCGGTAATGACCTGTGCGAGTTCACGCTGTCCGTTTCCGGCGACGCCTGCAAGTCCGAGGATTTCTCCCGCGCGCACTTCCAACGAGACTCCGTTGAGGGCTGGCAATCCCTTGTCGTTTTCCGCGTGGATATCCCGCACTTCAAGGACGACTTCACCGGGCGTTCTCGCTTCCTTCTCGATGTGGAAGATGACCTCGCGCCCGACCATCAACCGCGCCAACTCCTGCCGCGTGATTCCGCTCGCGTCCAGTCCCTGCGCCGTCACCTTGCCGCGACGGAGGACCGTCACACGGTCAGCGATTTCCATGATTTCCTGAAGTTTATGGCTGATAAAGATGATGGACTTCCCTTTTTGGGTCATCGCGCGAAGGGTCTTGAACAAATCTTCGATTTCTTGGGGTGCGAGGACCGCGGTCGGTTCGTCCATGATGAGAACATCCGCGCCGCGATAAAGCATTTTCAAAATTTCGACGCGTTGTTGTTCTCCAACAGATAATTGCCATATTTTCGCTTGCGGGTCTACTTTCAGCCCGTATTGTTCCCCCAAATCCGCGATGACGCGGTCATATTCTTGAAGATTCAGCCGAAAACGCGGTTTCGATAAACCGAGGAGGATATTCTCCGTCACCGTTTGCGAGGGGACGAGCATGAAATGCTGATGAATCATGCCGATTCCCGCTTCGATGGCATCACGCGGCGAGGAGAACGAGACAGGGGTGCCATTGATGTAAATTGTCCCGGAATCTTGACGGTACAATCCCGCGAGGACGTTCATCAGGGTGCTTTTTCCCGCGCCGTTCTCACCGAGCAGCGCGTGGATTTCACCATGCCGTAATTCGAAATTTACATGGTCGTTTGCCAAAACGCCGGGGAAGCGCTTGACGATGTTTCGCATGAAGACGACGGGCGGAGTTTCTGAGGAGACCGATTTCGGCGTGTCGAGGGGTTCGTCCACGAAAATGCTCCTTGCGAAGAGAGGCTTTTTATCGTTTTCCTAAGGCGAGCAGAGTACACAAAGAGAGAGGCGGCGCCCCTCTCTGAGAAGAGAGAGACGCCGCGCAAAAATCTAGTTATCGAGACTCGGCAATTCGGCGTTGATGCCTTCTGCCCACCAGTACATCCCGATATTCACATCAGGATTCCACTGCTTGAACTGGTCGAGATCCATCTGCTCGAGGGAGACGCCGTCTTCGAGAACGACATTGCCCTGATTGTCCATGATGGGTCCTTTGAAGACATCGAAGCGAGTGAATTCGCCTGCCAGCATCTGGTCGAGGATGTCGCGTACTTCGTTGATGACCTCTTCCGGCAATTCCTGTTCGCCGACGGTCAGTTCCTGTCCTTCCATGAAACCGAAGAGACCCAAGCCGCCGCTGTCCGCGTCGAAGTAATCATAGCCGGGGGTGTAGGTTCCATCAATTACGCCCTCCGTGATTTGCGCGTACACGGGACCCCAGTTCCAGTAGGGGGCGGTGAGGCAGCGTTCGACCTTGCAGGAGCCGGACCAGTCATAGGTCACGCCCCATTTTCCTTTTTCTTGCGCCACGTCCGCGACAGCGGGGGTATCCGCGCCCGTGAAGACCACGTCCGCGCCTGCATCAAAGAGGGAGGCCGCGGCTTCTTTTTCGAGGATAGGATCGTGCCAAGTGTTGATCCAGCGGACATCCATCGTGCATTCGGGGCAGGTTTTTCTCATGCCCAATGCGATGGCGTTGCCCAGACGGATTTCTTCGGGGATGGGGAAGGTCGCCATATAGCCGATTTTCGGAACACCATCGAGTTTCGCGCGCGCGCCGGCAAGCATGCCCGCGAGGTATTTCATGTCTTCCATCGCGCCCATCAGGTTGCCGAAGTTTTCGTTGTTGGTTTTGAATCCCGTCAGATGAATGAACATCGTGTCGGGGAATTCATCCGCAACGGTTTCCATCGGATCCATGTAGCCGAAGGAGGTGCCGAAAATCAAGTCGAAGCCCTTGCGGGCGAGGCTGCGGAAGACTTGTTCGGAATCCGCGCCTTCGGGTACGTTTTCGATGTAGGCAACATGGACGTTCGGGACATTCTGCTCTACATAGAGCAATCCTTCGTAGTGCGCCTGCGACCAGCCGCCGTCGTCATGGGGTCCAATCAGAACCATCGCGACGTTAAATTTGCCGTCTTCCACTTCGGGAATCTGGAAACCGGTGTTTTCTTCTGCGGGGGCTTCCGTTGCAGCAGGAGCCTCGGTCGCGGCAGGGGCTTCGTTTGCGGGGGCTTCCGGTGCGGAAGTCGGCTTCGGACCACAAGCCGCCAAAATCATCATCACAGCGGCAAGCAGTAAGGCAATTTGGAACACTTTACGGGTACGCATAAGATACTCCTCCTTAAATAGGAATGGTTAGGGAATCATATTGTAGGCTGCGTGGGAAATATGAATTGGACAGGCTCAACCTCCTTTCATCAGTTCGGTTGGTTCCAACGCCCATTTTAACATAGTTCATCGTTCTGAGCGGTTATTTGTCCATACAGAAATTGGGGGCTTTGGTTGGATAGTTCGGTAGTTTCGTAGTTTGGTAGTTGGCTTCATGTCATTGCGAGCGGAGCGAAGCAATCTCATTGTTAGTCTGGGAGTCA
>CAZDGZ010000045.1:0-8725 GCA_964505165.1 uncultured Anaerolineaceae bacterium
GCCATGCGCGCAGAGGAAGAAGAATTGCTGAAACTGCTCACCGCCAGCATCAAAACAGCCAAATCCCACCGAAAAGGGGACGGTTATGCCCGCTAACAAGTCACATACGCCGCGATCCACTACTCGAACGCGCCATTTTCTCCGATGCTCACATTGCCGAGTCGATTGAGACGCTCCTAACGCTTTTCAAGAAATAGGGAAACGTTTGTCTGATGACGACAAATAACGCATCTTTGCCCAAAGAGTACATCATCTTCTGTGACGAATCCGACCGGCATGGCAAGTATTACTCCAATTTCTACGGCGGGGTGTTGGTCAGTTCATCCCATTACCAGCGTATTACGGATAAACTCAACCAAACCAAAGCCGCATTGAATCTGTATCAAGAGGTCAAGTGGAAGAAAGTCACTCAGCAATATCTGGGAAAATATCAAGAGTTGATGCACGTCTTTTTCGGAGAAGTGGCGCAAGGAAATCTGCGTGTGCGTATCATGTTCCGCCAAAATGCTCAGCAGCCTATTGGTTTAAGCCAAGAACAAATGAATTGGCAATATTATCTGCTCTACTATCAATTTATCAAGCATGCTTTTGGTTTGGCTTATGTGCCTCATAATATCCGCTTGCGCTTGTATTTCGATACTTTCCCCGATACGCGAGAAAAAAGCACTCAGTTCAAAGGTTTTTTGCTTGGGTTAACGCATACAAGTCAGTGGCAAAAGATTGACATCAAACCGGAAGACATCACAGAAGTAGATTCGCGAAATCACGTTCTTTTGCAATGTTTAGATGTTGTGCTTGGTTCGATGTCTTTCCGCCTGAACGACAAACACAAAGAACGTCCCCCAGGAGCAAAACGGCGTGGAAAGCGAACCATTGCCAAAGAGAAATTATATAGAACCATCCTGTCTGAGATACGCGTCATTCGCCCTGGATTTAACATCGGAGTCAGTACCAGCACACATACACTGGACGAAAGATGGACATTGCCTTACATGCATTGGGCTTTTGTTCCCAGACATGCCAGGTTCGATTCATCGCTAACCAAACCTCGGAGAAAGAAGAAATAAAAAAAATCCCCATCTGACCTACGTTTAGTACCTGACGCATAACGTCAGGCTTCGGTCAGACAGGGCACGTCTATAAACATTATACTGAAATATCTACGGAAGTCAATTTCTCGAAGGATGAATCTTTTATGAGCAAAGTCGGTCAACTCGAACGCACCACCCAAAACCGCGTCGTGCGCCTGTTCCGGGACGCGCTGGGCTACCGCTATTTGGGAAATTGGGAGAAGCGCGCCGGGAACCGCAACATCGAACCCGCCCTGCTGCGCGCCTGGCTCGCTCAGCGGGGGTACAGCGAGATGCTGATAGACCGCGCCCTCTACCAGTTGGAACAAGCCGCCGCGCTGGGACAGGGCAAGAGCCTCTACGAAGCCAACAAAGCGGTTTACCGCCTGCTGCGCTACGGCGTCAAAGTGCAAACCGCGCCCGGAGAACAGCATCGAACCGTCTGGCTGGTGGACTGGAACGCCCCCGAAGCCAACGACTTCGCCCTCGCCGAGGAAGTCACCGTCCACGGCGAACACACCAAACGTCCCGACATCGTGCTCTACGTCAACGGCATCGCCTTCGGCGTGCTGGAACTCAAACGCTCCATTGTCTCGGTCAGCGAGGGCATCCGGCAAAACCTTGCCAACCAGAACAAAACCTTCATCCGCGATTTCTTCACCACCGTGCAACTGGTGCTGGCGGGCAACGATACCGAGGGGCTGCGCTACGGCGTCATCGAAACCCGCGAGAAATACTTTCGGGAATGGCGCGAGGAAAATCCGGACTGGCAGCCCGGCGACCCGCCCGAAGAGAAATACCTGCCCAAAAACGCCTGCGAAGGTGGAAACAACGCCCTCGATTGCGCCCTGCTGCGCCTGTTGAATAAATCCCGTTTTCTGGAACTGGTACACGATTTCATCGCCTTCGACGAGGGTGCCAAGAAAATCGCCCGCCACAACCAGTATTTCGCCGTCAAAGCCGCCCAGGCGCGCGTCCGCCGCCGGGAAGGGGGCATCATCTGGCACACCCAGGGGAGCGGCAAATCCCTGACGATGGTCTGGCTGGCAAAGTGGATTCGCGAGCACGTCCCCAATAGCCGCGTACTCATCGTCACCGACCGCATCGAACTGGACGAGCAAATCGAGGGCGTCTTCCTGGGGGTGGACGAGGACATCTACCGCACGCACAGCGGCGCGGACCTCCTGGATACGCTCAACCGCAGCGAAGAATGGCTGGTGTGTTCGCTCATCCACAAATTCGGGCGCAGCAAGACCGCCGCGCTGGATGACTACATCGCGGATTTGGAACGCAGCCTGCCGGAGGACTTCCGCCCCAAGGGAGATATTTTCGTCTTCGTGGATGAAGCCCACCGCACCCAGAGCGGAAAACTGCACCGCGCCATGAAGACCATCCTGCCCAGCGCCATGCTCATCGGCTTCACCGGCACCCCGCTGCTCAAAGCCGACAAGCAAAAGAGCGTGGAAGTCTTCGGCCCCTACATCCACACCTACAAATACGATGAAGCCGTTTCCGACGGCGTGGTGCTGGACCTGGTGTACGAAGCCCGCGACATTGACCAGCGCCTGACCTCCCCGGACAAGGTGGACAAATGGTTCGAAGCCAAAACGCGCGGCCTCTCAGACTACGCCCGCGCCCAAATCAAGCGCCGCTGGGGCACGATGCAGGAGGTGCTCAGCGCCCAGTCCCGCCTGGAGAAAATCGTCGCCGACATCCTTTTCGACATGGAAACCCGCGACCGCCTGATGAACGGACGCGGCAATGCCATGCTGGTGTGCAGCAGCATCTATCAGGCGTGCAAATTTTACGAACTCTTTTCCAAGACGCCGCTCAAGGGCAAATGCGCCATCATCACCAGTTACCGCCCGAATGTAGGCGACATCAAAGGCGAGGAAACCGGTGAGGGGCTGACGGAACGCCTGCGCCAGTACGAAATCTACCGCCGGATGCTGGCGGATTTCTTCGAGCAGGACGAAGATGCGGCGATGGGACGCGTGGAGGAGTTCGAGCAGCGCGTCAAGGAATTGTTCATCCACGAGCCGGGGCAGATGAAACTGCTCATCGTGGTGGACAAACTGCTGACCGGTTTCGACGCGCCGCCCGCCACCTACCTCTACATTGACAAACCGATGCGCGACCACGGCCTGTTCCAGGCGATTTGCCGCGTCAACCGTCTGGACACGGAAGACAAGGAATACGGCTACATCATTGACTACAAAGACCTCTTCAAATCTCTGCAAAGTGCGGTGGAGGATTACACCGGCGGCGCCTTTGACGCCTACGACCCCGAAGATGTGGACGGCCTGCTCACCAACCGCCTGGACAAAGCCCGCGAACGCCTGGACGAAACGCTGGAGCAGGTGCGCGCCATCTGCGAGCCGGTCCCGCCGCCGCGCGACAGCGCCGCTTATCTGCATTACTTCTGCGCCGCCGATACCGGCGACAAGAACGCCCTGAAGGACAACGAGCCGAAACGCATCGCACTCTACAAAGCCGTTTCCCGCCTCGTGCGCGCCTACGCCAACCTCGCCAACGAGATGACGGATGCCGGATATACCGCCGAGCAAGCCAAAGCCATTCGGGAGGAAGTCTCCCATTTCGAGAAGGTGCGCGCGGAGGTCAAACTGGCAAGCGGCGACTATGTGGACATGAAAATGTACGAACCGGCTATGCGTCACCTGCTGGATACCTACATCCAGGCGGAAGAGAGCCAGGTGGTGGCCGCCTTCGATGACCAGGGGCTGGTGGATTTGTTCGTCAACGGCGGATTGCATTCCCTGACGTTGAATCTGCCCCCGGAGTTGGCGAAAGATCCCGAAGCGATGACGGAAGCCATCGAGAACAACATCCGCCGTCTGATTATTGACGAACAGCCGGTCAACCCGAAATACTACGAGCGCATGTCCCAATTGCTGGACGAGTTGATTGCCCAGCGTCGGGCGCGGGCGATGGAATACCGGGAGTATCTGAAGCGTCTGCAAAACCTGGCGGAGCAGGTAATCAACCCGGCAGCCGAGGGTAACTATCCCGCGGAACTGAAAAATGATGCCCAGCGTGCCCTGTACGACAACCTGGGGCAGGATGCCGATTTGGCGCTGCGCGTGGATGCAGCCATCCAGGCAACGCGGGAAGACGCCTGGCGCGGCAACCCGATGAAGGAGCGCAACATCCTGCGCGGCATTGCCGAAGCCCTGGCTGGCGCGGATTACCGCGGGGAATTCAACACCGACGCGGTGCGTGAGTCCGCATCTCTGAATGCATACCCGGAAGAAAACCGTCAGGCGCTCCTGGAGCAAGCCCGGCGCATTCTCGATTTGGCGCGGGAACAGCGTGAATACTAAGCGTTACATTCTGGAAATCGAGGGGCTGCCCGTGGAAGTCTGGCGCAAG
Organism: uncultured Anaerolineaceae bacterium; assembly: GCA_964505165.1. GTDB lineage: Bacteria > Chloroflexota > Anaerolineae > Anaerolineales > Villigracilaceae > CAZDGZ01. Next base: position 4,461 of record CAZDGZ010000045.1, read on the forward strand.
CCCATCAAGAACCTGCACCTGGCGGTCTATCCCCCGGATGGGCGGGTGCGCGTCTCCGTCCCGGAGTATATGGCGGATGAAACCGTGCGGCTGGCCGTCATTTCCCGCCTGGGCTGGATCCGCCGCCAGCAGAAGAAATTTCGCGCTCAGGTACGCCAATCCCGGCGCGAGATGGTCAGCGGGGAAAGCCATTACTACCGGGGGCAGCGCTATTTGCTGGATGTGATAGAGGAAGACGCTCCGCCGCGCGTCCGTTTGCGGGGCAACCGCACCTTGGAGTTACGCGTCCGCCCCGGTTCGGACCGCGACAAGCGCGAAGCCGTGCTGTATCGCTGGTACCGCGCCCGTCTGAAAGAGCAAATCCCGCCCCTGATTGCCAAATGGGAGCCGCTCATCGGGGTGCAGGTGGCGGAATGGGGCGTCAAGCGGATGAAAACCCGCTGGGGGTCCTGCAACATCCAGGCGCGGCGCATCTGGCTCAACCTTGAACTCATCAAGAAACCGCCGGTTTGCCTGGAATACGTCCTGGTGCATGAGATGGTACATCTGCTGGAACGGCTGCACAACGAGCGCTTTCGGGCTTACATGGACCGCTTCATGCCCCAATGGCGGTTGTACCGGGACGAGCTCAACGCCGCCCCGCTGGCGTATGAGCATTGGACGTATTGACCTTCCGCATATCTACAAAACCAACGAGCGCGAGCAACTGCTCAGGGCGGGTGGGATCAAGTTGCATGGCGCAAAACCGCGTTGCGTTGCGATAATTTATCATCCGTGCTAAAATACGGGCATGGACTTCGAGCGATTGCTGGCTTTGGTAGGCGACGAACCGCTTTTCGAAACCTCCCTACTGCTTGCCGGGGAGGTCAACCCGGATTACCTGCGCTTGCAACTCACCCGCTGGAAAAACGCCGGGCGCATCATCCAGTTGCGCCGCGGGTTGTACACGCTCGCGCCGCCCTACCGCAAGGTTCGTCCGCACCCCTTCCTGATTGCCAATCGTCTGCGCGGGGCCTCCTACGTCAGTTTGCAGTCCGCCCTGGCATTTCATGGATTGATTCCCGAAAACGTCCCCCAAACCCTCAGCGTGACCGGCGGACGCCCCGGACGCTGGGAAACCCCGTTGGGCGTTTACCGTTACCATCATCTCAAGCCCGATTTGCTGTTCGGCTATCGGATGACCGCGCTCGGCGGCGGGCAGCAAGCCCTGGTCGCCGTGCCTGAAAAAGCCTTGCTCGATTTGATTTACCTGCAAGCGGGTGGTGACGACCCTGCCTATCTGGAGACCCTGCGCCTGCAAAACCTTGATTTACTTCGTCCCGATGAACTGAACCGCCTGGCGGAACGCTTCGCCAGTTCCAAAGTTTCCCGCGCCGTTGCAACGGTTCTCGCCCTGATGCAGACTGAAAAGGAGTACGAAACCCTGTGAAAGATTACCTCGCCGAACTGGTGCGCCAATCTCCCGACCCGATGCAGGGACGCAATCAGGTGCGCGAATACCTGCAAGCGCGCATCCTGGAATCTTTTCAGCGCAGCGGAGCGATGCTCTCGCTGGCTTTTCACGGCGGCACGGCGCTGCGATTTCTCTACGGGTACGGGCGGTTTTCCGAGGATTTGGACTTCGCCCTGGAGCGCGCCCCGGAGCGGTACGATTTCCGCCGGATGCTCCGCGAGTTGCGCCTCTCGCTTGCCGCCGAGGGCTACGCTGTCGAATTGAAAATCAACGACCGGCGGACGGTACACAGTGCGTTCATCCGTTTCCCCGGGTTGCTCTACGAACTGGGGCTTTCCCCACATGCCTCACAGGTGCTGGCGGTCAAGGTCGAAGTGGACACCCGTCCGCCCGCCGGAGCGGGCCTTGCGGTGACGGTAATCCGCCGCTTCGTGGTGTTGCATCTCCAGCATCACGATCCGGCGAGTTTGCTGGCGGGGAAACTGCACGCTGTGTTGCAGCGCAAATACACCAAGGGGCGCGACCTCTTCGACCTCCTCTGGTATCTCTCCGACCCGAAGTGGCCGCCGCCCAATCTGGTCATGCTCAACAACGCCTTGCGGCAAACCCACTGGGAGGGTCCCTATCTGGATGAGGGCAACTGGCGAGAGGTTCTCCGTCAGCGCCTGGAAACACTGGATTGGGAAAAAGTCCGGGACGATGTGGAGCCGTTCACGGCGCCGGGGTTCGATTTCCGCCTGCTCTCACGGGAAAATCTGGTGCGCCTTTTGACCGCGTAAGAACGCCAGAGCGCGCGCCGCGCGCCCCGTCCCCCGCATCCGACGCTCGCGGTCAGCACAATGGCGATGACGAAGGCCAATCGGGAACGGGAGAGAAGGTTCATGGGATTTGGTTCGGGGTTCATCTAGTCAGCAACCAACGGGCATTATACTTGCTCATCGCGGCAACGAAAAAATCATCGGAGATGTGCAAATCGCCCCGGAAGAAATCCGCGAAATTCTGGATGCGTTTCAGCCCTGGACTGGAATCAGAGATATTGATGAACATCCTCTACGAACAAGAATCGCCTTGCCAATACGGTGAGAAGTATGATCTGAGTTCTTGTACCACAGTAAGCAAGGAGGGCGTATCCTGCCCTAAGCGGCTGCGCTGCACAAAGGCTTGCCATTGTCGCTCATTTTCCGCCGCAAATTCATCACGAAATGCCACCGGAGTATCAGATGGGATAGCCGTGTTTCGGTGATGAAATGTGCGCAGAATTGCCTGACACAATACTTGTTTGTCGAACTCAAATTGTGATGTCAACACCCATAAGTCGTAGAAATCTTTCATCCGGCTGTTGATGCTTCCGAGAAATACCATCGCTTGTAGTTTTTCAGCCACAATCGTTTCCAACGGATATCCTCGGAGTAACGGCGCGTTGAATGAAAGCAATGTGGGGTACCATACTTCGACCGTCGCGGGCGTGATGACATCTGCAAAACCAATATCAATTTGCAATGGTATCCGTGCTTTTCCCAAATTGGCCTGCAACAACACGCGTACGCCTTCGTAATCAGCATCCTCTTTGATGGGATAGACACGGCATTGCTCCAAGTCAAAAGTAATACCGTCAGGCTCTACGTCGAGCGAGCAAATTTCTCGAACAATCCGCAAAACATTCTTCAGATTGTTGTTGGTGTATCCAAGCAAGTCAATATCCCGAGTTGGGCGAAACGATGGGATGTCCAACGTCAACAACATTAGTGCACCCTTGAGCACGAATTGGTTTGCATAGGGAGAGCATGAAAGCCGGTATAAAAAGCGCTCAATACCGTACAATTGCAGCAAATCATTGAACGGGCGATTGCTTTCTCTGGCTTTATTTTGTAACCGAGCCTTTACTGAGGCAATCAAGCCTATATCCCTGCTCATAGAAGAACCTCTACATACGGGCGGATGATTTTTTCTACCCGGTCTGCGCGTGCCATATCCATCAACTTCTGGACATCAAAGAACTTCGAGCGGCGGTACATTTTTAGCGCTTCCAGCGCCACATCCAAGCCAATTCGATTACGAAACTTGAAAGCATCGGCAACGCTTTTCTCTGCACTGTAAATCCGAACCGGAATTCCTTCGAAGACATGTGTTTCGATGCCAGCCTGATAAGACCGTTTTGAGAGCCAGAACAAACGCAACGGGGGGTAAGCCAGCCGCGGCTTTTCCGCATGATTAGGCAACGCCAAATAGACCTGATGTGGAATTTGTGTCGTCAGGTTATGGAAAGCAAGCGCAGAAATCAGGCAAACTACGCCTTTGGGGATCCGTTGTGCCACGATGAGCAAATCCTGGTGCTGGTTGACAGGGGCATCTGCCAAGCGATAAACGCCTCGGCTTAGCCGGACGATATGTCCTGAATCCCGCAACGCGTAAAGCGTGCGCGGGGATATTCCCAGTCGAATCGCCTGGCTGGTACGCAGCCATCCATGATGCTGCTCAAAAATACGGATTGCGTTTTGAATCGTCTCTTCTTTTGGCATAGTAATCAAGGTATATCTGTATAATTACAGTTAACATTATACACCATTTCCGCAGCAAATTTGCCGGACGAGCAAGAAAAGTTGATTATGCTAAAGTGGGAACCTTGTCTGAAAGATTGCCCTAACCTATTTGCAGCATTTGATTCGGCATCCTATGGCTCGACTTGCCGCAGACGGTAGCGCCGCCCGCGGTTGGATGGGTTAGCGACCTCCAGCCAGCCCGCGGCGGTCCACGCCCGCAGCAGATTGCGCGCTTGCCGCTGGCTGATCCCCAACAGGCGGGCGACTTCCGC
>CAZDGZ010000045.1:8825-13839 GCA_964505165.1 uncultured Anaerolineaceae bacterium
GCAGCAGATTGCGCGCTTGCCGCTGGCTGATCCCCAACAGGCGGGCGACTTCCGCGTAAAGCGATAGACGTGTGGTAATTGTAATGGATTTCCGATAAATTTCCGACAAATTGCCGATAAATTTCCGCTATCCCTCTCTATTCGGCGGCGGTGTACTGCTCCAACAACCTCTCTGCTTCTTTCGGGTGGCGGAGACGAATCCAAACGAGATGCGCGTATTCCGGGCTGAGGCTTAGGGCGGGATAGTCGCGTTTGCGCCGCCAGTAGGTTTTGAAGAACCAGAACAGGATGGATTCTTCCGACCAGATTTTGAGAGCCTCAAATATCGATTCGCGATTCCCGTTCCAGAGGATTTCACGGGTCACTATGCGGCGGATAGTTCGTGAGAGAATCCGCCAGAAGTTAAGCAAAAAGGGATAGTCCAGCCATATTACCGCGTCTGCTCGCGGGAAAGTCAAATCCCGCACGGTGTGGTAGTTTCCGTCTACGACCCACGCGGGGGCGCGGATGGCGTGTTCGACCTTTTCCCGAAACAGCGAATCCGGGACTTCTTGCCAGCCGGCTGCCCAATGAAGCGCGTCCAGTTCGATGTGGACGAGGGAGAAACGCCGCGCGAGTGCCGCGCTGAAGGTCGTCTTTCCGCTTCCGGTCGTCCCCACGACGATAACCCGCCGAAAAGGAAAAGGAGTTTTCGAGAGGGAAACCTCTTCAAAAACTCCTTCGGAAGACTTGTTCGAGATATTGTTCTTATGCTTCATTGGCTTTCGCAACCACCGCCGCGAAGGCTTCGGGGTCACGGACTGCCATATCCGCAAGCATCTTTCGGTTGATTTGGATATCCGCTTGTTTCATCGCGTGGATGAGGCGGCTGTATGTCGTTCCGTTCAACCGTGCCGCAGCGTTGATGCGGGCAATCCACAATTTGCGTAAATCGCGCCGCCGCACGCGGCGGTCTCGGTACGAATACCAAAGGCTTTTCAGCATTGCTTCGTTTGCTCGCCGGAACAATTTGCTCTTCGAGCCGCGTTGCCCTTTGGTCAGTTTCAAAACTTTCTTGTGTCGTCGGTGACCTTGCGGTCCTCCTTTTACACGAGCCATGTATCTACCTCCTGCGAACCCCTGGGCGTCGGCGCAGGGCGCTTTTTTGCGCCATCCGCCAGTTGCGTACACCCAGCAGCCGCAACCTTAATGATTGAATACGATGAACAGGAAAATTATTTTTCCATATTGGGCGCAAGGCGTTTTACGCGCTTGACGATGCCTTTACCTTCCACAGACACCATCTCATCCAGCAGACGTTTCGTCCGCTTGGAGGTGCGGCGTCGGAAGTGGCTTTTTCCGCCTTTGGTGCGCACCAGTTTCCCGGACCCGGTCAAGCGAAAGCGTTTCGAGGTCGCTTTGTGGGTCTTGAGTTTATATTTGCCTTTTTTGGCTTTTCGAGGCACTGTTGTTCTCCTTTCCACAAAAATACCGCGGGAGAGAATTCCCGCGGAGTTTTTCCATGCGGGTCGAAAAAATTTTCAGCCGTTCTCCGTTTTCTTTTCCGAGGCGGCTTTCTTCTTTTTCTTGCCGGGTTTTACCGGCGCTAAGATGACCATCATCCGGCGTCCTTCGAGACGGGGAGGCTGCTCGACCGTACTCACATCTGAAAGTTCTTCTGCAATTTCTTTCAGGTCTTCGAGTGCGATTTCTGGATAGTCCATTTCGCGCCCGCGAAAACGGATGGTCACTTTCACCTTCATCCCGTTTTCGAGCCAGCGGCGGGCATCCTTTACCTTGAAGCCGCGATGATGCTCGTTGGTTTTCGGACGCAGACGAATTTCCTTGATTTCGATTTTCGTCTGCTGCTTGCGCGCTTCTTTTTCTTTCTTTGCCCGCTCGTATAAAAATTTGCCGAAATCCATCACACGGCAAACGGGCGGGTTCGCGGCGGGGGCAACTTCTACCAAATCGAGGTCTGCATCGCGGGCGATTTGTAGCGCCTCTCGTGTTGAGACGACGCCCAGATTCTCTCCCGTTGGACCAATCAGCCGCACTTTGGGAGACCGAATGGACTCATTGACGCGAAAATTATTGGCGCTGATAGCCTACTCCTTCTTTCTTTCTAGAACCGAATGACTAGCCCGAAGGCTACTTTTTTAGCGAAGGGATGATACCACAGATACAGGAAACTCGTCAAACACAATCGGAGCGCCGCGCGTGAAATTCGCGTTTTTTCCCTTTCGTCGGTGGTATCATCAACGAAACTTTTTTCGAGGAGGCAGCATGAACGAGAAATTGACCGACCTGAAACGTCTGTGGAAATTCTATTTCTGGATTATCGTCTGGGCGGCGTCTTTTGCACCGAGCCTTTTCTACACGGATTCCCTTCGCGGGGGCTGGCTTCTCCTCTCCCGCGTCTTGGGGATTCTGCTGTTGCTGTATTCTCTCTTCCTCACGAGCACGGGAGGACGCACCCTCGCGCGTTTCGCGCATCAGGAAGGGCACGAGCATTATTGGCCCGATAAATTCACCGAATTCGGGATTTTCGGCTGCATGCGCCACTCCATGCACATGGGACTTGCGTTCTTCCCTCTCTCCCTCGCACTTCTGAGCGGACGAATCTACGCGATTGCGGCGGCAGGGTGGAGCGTCGCCGCCGCGTTGTGGTTTGTGCTGGTCATCGAGGAGAAAGAAACCCTCGAAAAATACGGCACGCGCTACACCGACTACATGCAGCGCGTCCCGCCGTTTTCGTTGAAACTCGATTGCCTTCGTGCCGCGATGAAAATCTGGAAACATTCCCCCGAAGACCGCGAATAACGCGTTCGCGGCGTTTTCAGAATATCGCGCTGAGCGCGTAGGCAAACGCGAGAATACCAAATGTAGAAAACTTCTTGAGAGACTCGGAAAATTTCATACTTCAAACCTCGTTGTAAATTTCTCCCATTGTATTGAATTTTCCGATTTGGCGCATTGCTTCTGGTCAAAATCGTTCCGAGAATATCGAAAAGCGAGATATAATCTTCCCCCTATGAGCCGACTCATCAAAACCGAAACCGCCGGAAAAGACCGCACGCGGCTGACGCGCGCCGTCGTCGCGGCGCTGCGCGAACTAGCGCGTCAAAAAGAAATTGGCGGCGAAGCGCGCGACCTCGCTGCCTTCATCGTCCTCGCGCTGGAATCCATCTCCCAAACCATTGACCCCTCCGTCGCCGCATGGGAAAAACGCGGCTACTGGGTCAAAGCCGACAAATTCCGCATGGAATGGCAATGGACGAAACGTCTCAGCGAAGCAATGCGAAAAGCCCTCCTTTCGGAGGACTGGGGAACCGTCGCGGCGATTTCGGCGGAAATTGCCCAAAAACTAAACAAAATCAACGTTTCGGAAAATCACCGAATGGGAACCCCTTGGAAGGGGAGTTGGATTCGGCTGAAAGAGCGCGTCTGACCTTTCAGCGGAGTCGGGTCGTTCTCTGGAAAAGAGAAAAGGTCCTCCCTTCGGCATTCTCCTGCCCCCAATCCTGATTCCATATCCGCGCAAACGAGGAGGCGCATTCTGCCAGCCGAATCTCCTGAGGAACGGTATCCGGCAGCGTGCATCCGCGCGAGGCGGAATCCGTTGGAGCGCGCGCGCCCGCGCCTTTTCGCGCGTTCTCCTCTGCCGGAGTCGGCGCGCATGCGGAGTTCCACCATCCCGCGCCATCGGGAAGGCGGCACCAAACTTCATCTTCCTGTACCGCGCCGGGGTAGGTGAACACATCCGCGACCGCGCCGCCGGATTTGAGCAAACGCACCGTGTCGCCGCCGTCGCTCAAAGAGATATGGGAGGTCGAACCGAAAATCGCCAAATGCCCTCCTGCAGGAAGCGTCACATCGGGGAATTCATACGGCGCGCTGCCGCTGTCGGGCATATCGTCCAACTTCCAGCCTTCGAGAGAAATATCCTCCTCGCCAATGTTCACGATTTCGATATATTCATCGAGAACATCTATCGAGCCGTCGTCGTTCCAGTCGTGTCCCGCGCGAGGGAGAATCTCGTTGAGAATCACCGTTTGCCGGGGGTAGGCGGTCGGCGTAGATGTCGGGACGAGAGTCGGTGCATGCGTTGGGGATGGGGGGGAGGTCGGCGTCGGCGTGACGGATGCCGCCCAATTCGGCTGACGCGGCGTGCCGCGAATCGGGTTTCCGTCCGCGTCTTTTCCGTTGATATGCGTGCCGTTGTTCGTCATCCAGGCATCGGGGGAATCTTCCATGACGCCGCGTCGTTCCATCGAGGCATAATCGGGCGAGGCGCTGCCGGCTGCCCATCCCGTACTGCTGCGGTTCGCGGTATCCACAATCGTGCCGTCGGGCGCGAGTAATTTCAACACTTCTCCGCTGTTGGAGAGCGAGCCGGAATAAATTTCGTCGGCGGGAATGTCGGAGACGGTGCTGTCGTCCGTGCGTTCCAAGAGGAAATATCCGCCTGCCGCGATGCTCCCCGAAAGCGCGATATCGGGCGCGCCGTCTTCTGCCGTGAGATGCCATCCCTCCAGCGAGACGGGGGTTTCTCCGGGGTTGTAGAGTTCAATCCATTCGTCGCTGCTCGACGCGGCTGTCCCTGCCCAGGCGATTTCGTTGATGAGGATAGACAAGGGCTGCGCGGTCGCGGGCGTTGCGGTGGGCGTTGACGTGGGAGTCAGCGTTACCGTTTGAATCCAATTTTGCTCTTTCGGCGTGCCGAGGATTTCGTTTCCCGCCGCGTCGAGGCGGTTTGGATTCGGGTGGGCATTCGTCGCCCACGAGGAATCATCTTCCGGCTGCGTGTTCAGGCGTTCCATGCTGGCAAAGGTGGGGGAGCCGCTTCCGGCGGGCCACGCGCCGCCGTCGCCGTTGGCTGTATCCACGATATGCCCGTCCGGCGCGCGGAGACGGAGAATCTCTCCCTCATCGTCCAATGCGCCGAAAAAGAATTGATCCGCCTCGACGCTGGAGACGACATTGTCGTACGCGCGTTCCAAGAGGAAATACCCGCCTGCCGGAATCACCCCTT